>JBAPYC010001366.1:0-3757 GCA_049284535.1 Streptosporangiaceae bacterium | reverse complement strand
GCTCTGGCCGGCTCTGGCCGCGGCAGGGGTACTGCTGCTGACCCACCCGTGGCAGGGCGACGCCAGCCTGCCCGGCATCGCCTGTGCCCTGGGCGCGGCGCTGTGCTGGGCCGCCTACATCCTGCTCACCCAGGCGGTCGGGGACGAGGTGGCCGGGCTGCAGGGGCTGGCGCTGTCCATCGCCACGGCCGCCCTGGTGGCCACCGTGATAGCCGGGCCCGCCGTCATCCCGCTGCTCACCCCACGGCTGCTGCTGGAGGGACTGGGCCTGGCCGTGCTGGTGCCGATAGTGCCGTTCAGCCTGGAGATGTGCGCGCTGCGGCGGCTGAACGCCGCGGCCTTCGGCACGCTGATGTGCCTGGAGCCGGTCATTGCCCTGGCCGCCGGGCTGGTGGTGCTGCACCAGGTACCGCGGCCCTGGTCGCTGCTGGGAGTGGCCTTCGTCATCTGCGCGGGCCTCGGTGCCGAGCGAACCGGCGCGCGATCCGGGCCGAGCGTGTCAGCCAATACAAAAAATTATGTTCGAACGGATGTTGCCTGGGTAGGACCCGCTGACATGAGCGACAACGAGAACCTGACCCCGCAGGACAACCCCGCCAAGGACCCGGAGGACTGGGTCACCGGAGACGAGCCGATGACCGGGCCGCAGAAGTCCTACCTGCAGACTCTGGCCCGCGAGGCCGGCCGCGACGTGGACCTGGAGCACCTGACCAAGGCCGACGCGTCCGTCCTCATCGACGAGCTGCAGGAAGTCTCCGGCCGGGGTAATTAAGGCCGAACGGGCTCGGCTATCCGCCCGGCTAAATCCTTCTCCGTATCGCGGGCGTCGCGGCGCGTCACCGCCGGAATGTCGGTGCCGGAGCGTAGCTTGGGCCGCATGCTCGGCCGAGACCACGCGCTGTCCGGTGCCCTGGCCTTCACCGGGCTCGCGCCGCTGCTCCCCGTCACGGGCGTGCACCTAGCCGCCGGTATCGCGCTGACCGCGGGCGCGGGCGTGCTGCCCGACGTCGACGAGCCCGGGTCCACCATTGCCCGCACGTTCGGCTTCCTGACCGGCGCGTTCGCCTGGGTCGTGCACACCCTCAGCGGCGGCCACCGCAAGGGCACGCACAGCCTGATTGGCGTGGCGCTGCTGACCGCGGGGGCGCTGGAGGCCGGGCGCTGGCAGGCGGGAGTCCCGGTCGCGGCCGGGCACCCGGTGTGGTCCTGGCACCTGGTCCCGGTCGGCCTGGTGCTGTCCCTGCTGTTCTCCGCCGCGTTCCGGGCGCTGCGCATCGGCGGCCACTACGGCGACGCGGCCGGGATCGCGCTGGCCGCCGGTGTGATCTGGGAGCGGTGGGATCTGGCCCTGGTTACACCGTGGCACGTGCCCGTGCTGGGGTTGTGCGTGGCGCTCGGCATGCTGTCCCACATCGCCGGCGACATGTGCACCCACGACGGCTGCCCGCTGCTGTACCCGCTCAGCCACTACGAGTTCGGCCTGCTGCCCGAGCCGGTGCGCATCACCACCAACAAGGTGGCCGAGCACTGGATCGTATCCCCGCTGCTGATCGCCGGGCTGGCCTACTTCCTGTGGAAAGATACCGGTGAGGTCTTCACTGTCCACCTAGCCGGACCCTAGCCCGGCCGGCGTCCGCACCAACCGAGGAAGAGCCGTGCCAGTTGCCTGGGTGCCCTACGCCGACCGCGCCGAAGCCGAACGCCGGCTGGGCAGCGTCCCGGCCGGGATCGAGTTCGACTTCTACCGGGCCGACGGCGAGGCGCTGCCGGCCACCCTGGACGAGGTCGCGTTCTATGTGCTGCCCTACATGCGGGGCGCCAAGGTGCTGGACCGGGCCGCGGACATGCCCAAGCTCCAGGTGGTGCAGACCCTCACCGCCGGCTACGAGGAGTTCCTGCCGCTGCTGCCGGAGGGCGCCACGCTGTGCAACGCGGCCGGCCTGCACGACACCAGCACCGCCGAGCTGGCGGTGGCCCTGGCCCTGGCCAGCGGGCGGCACCTGGACACCTTCGCCCGCAGCCAGGAGACCGGGACCTGGCGGCAGATCTGGGGCCGGTCCCTGGCCGACCAGCGGGTCCTGATAGTCGGCTACGGGCACATCGGCCAGGCCATCGAGCGGCGGCTGCAGGGTTTCGAGGTCGCCTCGATCACCCGGGTAGCGCGCAGCGCCCGCCCCGGGCCGCCGGAGGTGCACGCGATCAGCGAGCTGCACCGGCTGCTGCCCGAGGCCGATGTAGTCATCTTGATCGCGCCGCACACGCCCGAGACCGACCGCCTGATCGGCGCGGCCGAGCTCGCGCTGCTGCCGGAGGCGGCCCTGCTGGTCAACGTGGCCCGCGGCCGCCTGGTCGACACCGGCGCGCTGCTGGCCGAGCTGTCGGCCGGCCGGATCC
Source organism: Streptosporangiaceae bacterium (assembly GCA_049284535.1). Classification (GTDB taxonomy): domain Bacteria; phylum Actinomycetota; class Actinomycetes; order Streptosporangiales; family Streptosporangiaceae; genus Palsa-504. Next base: position 1,363 of record JBAPYC010001366.1, on the reverse strand, counting down.
GGGCCGCGCTTGACGTGACCGACCCGGAGCCGCTGCCGCCAGATCACCCGCTCTGGCACGCGCCCAACGTGCTGATCTCCCCACACGTGGGCGGCGCGAGCTCCGCCTTCGGCCCGCGGGCCGACCGCCTGATCGCCGCCCAGCTGGCCCGGTTCGCGGCCGGCCAGCCGCTGGCCAACGGGGTGAAGACGCCCTCTTAGTAGGTCGCCCGGCCGCCGCTGATGTCGAAAACGGCCCCGGTGGAAAAGCTCATCCGGTCCGAGGCCAGGAACGCGACCAGCTCGGCCACCTCCTCGGGCTCGCCCAGCCGCTTCATCGGGATCAGGCTGGTCATGTAGGCGAGCCTGTCCGGGGCGGTGTCATCGTTCATCGGCGTCGCGATGACCGCCGGGGCGATGGCGTTGACCAGCACGCCGGTGGTGGCCAGCTCCTTGCCCGCTGCTTTGGTCAGGGCGATCACCGCCCCCTTGGACGCCGAGTAGATGGCCATGTTCGGGTTGCCGTCCTTGCCGGAGATGCTGGCGAAGTTGACCACCCGGCCCCAGCCCCGCTCGAGCATGCCCGGGATGAAGACCCGCATGGCGTTCACCATGCCCAGCACGTTGACGTCCAGCACCTGGCGCCATTCGTCGTCGGTCGTCTCCAGCAATGGCTTGTTCGCGCCCACGATGCCGGCCGAGTTGATCAGCACGTCGACCGGGCCGATCTCGTCCGCGACCCGGCGCAGGGCCGCCTCGTCGGTCACGTCGGCGGTGACGTCGGCCTCTCCGGCCAGGTCCAGCGTGGTCACGGTGAGGCCGTCGGCGCGCAGCCGCGCGGCAGTGGCGGCGCCGAGCCCGCTCGCGCCGCCGGTCACCAGGGCAGTCCGGGTCATGGTCAGTTCCTACCAGAAGTCCGCGACCTGCGCGGCGGCGGCCCGGCCCACGTCCCGTCCGGCCCGGGCGGCCGGCCCCCGGGTGGCTGGTGACAGCGGGTTGGTGCCGAACGCCGCGACCGAGGCCGCATCCGCGTACACGGCGAGCACCTGGGCCGGCGCGAGCAGCTCGGTCTCGGCGGGCAGCCGGTTGAACGGGTCGGCCCCTGCATCGGACGGCGCTGCATCCGGCAACGGCACGATGACCAGCACGCGATCGCTGCCCACGGCCAGGTCGGCGTTGGTAACCGAGCCGATACCGCCGTCGATGTAGCGGCGGCCGCCGATGCTGACCGGCGGCCAGATCCCGGGCACCGCACAGCTGGCCGCGACCGCGTCGACCAGGGACACCCCGGAGTCCTTGGAGAAGACCGCCATCTCGCCGGTCTCCGCGTCGATCGCGGGCAGCAGCACGGCGCGGTCCGGCCACGACGGCACCGGCAGCCGCGC
>JBAPYC010001365.1:0-7190 GCA_049284535.1 Streptosporangiaceae bacterium | reverse complement strand
GAGGCGGAGGGGGTCACGGAGGCGGAGGGGGTCACGGAGGCGGAGGCAGAGGCGGCGGAGTCGCCGGTCGCTGGGTCGAGCGCCGCCGTGACGGCGGCGGGATCGCCGGCGGGGTCCGCGTCCGTGGCGGCATCGGCGGAAGCGGCATCGCCTGAGGCGGCATCGGCAGAGACGGCATCGGCGGAAGCGGCATCGGCGGAAGCGGCATCGGCGGAAGCGGCATCGGCGGAAGCGGCATCGGCGGAAGCGGCATCGGCGGAGGCGACCGGGGCCGGGCGGCGCTGGCTGCGCCAGAACCAGACGGCGCCGATGATGGTCAGGCCGGCCGCGATGTAGAAGTTCAGCCGCAGGCCGAGGAAGTAGACGGAGGAATCGACCCGGAGCGACTCCTCGAAGATCCGGTAGGCCGAGTACCCGGCCACGTACAGCGCGAACAGGCCCGGCGCCTTGATCTTGCGGTGGTGGCCCAGCCAGACCAGCACGGCCGCCCAGGCGAAGTCGAAGATCAGCTCGTACAGGAAGGTGGGCTGGAAGGTGGCGGAGTTCAGGTACCTGGCCGGGATCCCGCCCGCCACCCGGTACTGGTACGGGATCTCCAGGCCCCAGGGCAGGCTGGTGGGGCGGCCGAAGAGCTCCTTGTTGAAGTAGTTCCCGATCCGCCCGATGCCCTGGGCCACCAGCAGGGCCGGGGCCACGGCGTCCATGAACAGGGCGACGCTCACCTTGTTCCGGCGCAGCCGCCAGCAGCCGACCACGGTGGCCAGGAAGATCCCGCCCCACACGCCCAGGCCGCCGTCCCACACCGCGAACACGCCGTACCAGACGTGCGGGATGTCCATCGGCGTGGTGATGTCGAAGTAGATCCGGCCGCCGACGATCCCGGCCGGGACGCTCCACAGCGCGATCTCGCCGACCAGGTCCGGGTCGCCCCCGACCGCGCGCCACCGCCGCCGGGTGATGACGATCGCGGCGGCGATGCCGACCAGGTACATCAGGGCGTAGAAGTGAATGACCAGCGGGCCGAGGCTGAAGCTGTTGATCGACGGGCTGGGAATGTACGCAGGCACGGCAATCGCCATATCGCAGAGGGTACACCGGCCGCACTGGTGCACGAACGGGCCCGGGATGAGGTGAACCCGGGCCCGTTCGGCCTATTTACTCTTGGGTCGCGTCGCTGGTGGCGACGGCGCGCGGGGCCACCGTCGCCGGCGTGATGGCCGACGGGCCCGGGGAACGGTCCGACCGGCCGGCCAGCCGGTAGACGTCCTTGCCGTCCACCGTCTCCTTCTCCAGCAGCAGGCCGACCAGGGAGTTCAGCTGCTCGCGGTGGTCCTTGAGCAGCTCGACGGCCCGGTTCTCGGCCTGCCTCAGCAGGTCGGCCACCTCCCGGTCGATTTCGGCCTGGGTCGCCTCGGCGAACGGGCGGCTGGACCCGCCGCCGCCGCCGAGGAACACCGAGCCGCCGTCCGGGTAGCCGACCGGGCCGAGCTTCTTGGACAGCCCGAACTCCCGGACCATCTTGATGGCCAGCTCGGTCGCGCCGGCCAGGTCGTTGGCCGCCCCGGTGGAGCCCTGGCCGAGGACCACGAGCTCGGCGGCGCGGCCGCCGAGCCGGACCGCCAGCGAGTCGTGCAGGTAGTCCTCGGTGTACATGTGCCGCTCGACCAGCGGCAGCTGCTCGGTCACGCCCAGTGCCTGGCCGGCCGGCAGGATTGTCACCTTGGCCACCGGATCGGCGTTCTCGCTCAGCGCGGCTACCAAGGCGTGCCCGCCCTCGTGCACCGCCACCGCGTGCTTCTCCTCCGGCAGCAGCACGTTGGAGTCCTCGCGGCGGCCCAGGATGATCCGGTCGCGGGCCCCGTCGAAGTCCGCGGCTGTGATCACGTCGCGGTTATCGCGGACGGCGAAGATCGCCGCCTCGTTGGCCAGGTTGGCCAGGTCGGCGCCGGAGAACCCGGGCGTGCCCCGGGCCACCGCGCCCAGGTCCACGTCGGGGGCCAGCTTCTTGTCGCGGCAGTGCACCTTGAGGATGGCGGTGCGCTCGTTGACGTTCGGCAGCGGGATGGTGACCTGCCGGTCGAAGCGGCCGGGCCGCAGCAAGGCCGGGTCGAGCACCTCGGGCCGGTTGGTCGCGGCTAGCACCACGACGCCGGCCGTGGGCTCGAACCCGTCCATCTCGGCGAGCAGCTGGTTGAGCGTCTGCTCGCGCTCGTCGTTGGACACGATCGCGCCCTGGCCGGCCCGGCGCTGGCCGATGGCGTCGATCTCGTCGATGAAGATGATGGCCTGGCCGCGCTTGCGGGCCTCGGCGAACAGGTCGCGGACGCGGGACGCGCCGACGCCGACGAACAGCTCGACGAAGCTGGAGCCGGCGACCGAGAAGAACGGCACGTTGGCCTCGCCGGCCACGGCGCGGGCGAGCAGGGTCTTGCCGGTGCCGGGCGGGCCGACCATCAGGACCCCGCGCGGCACCAGCGCGCCGGCCCGGGTGTACCGGTCGGGATGCTGGAGGAAGTCCACGACCTCGCTGATCTCGCGCTTGGCCCCCTCGTAGCCGGCCACGTCGGCGAACGTGGTCTTGGGCCGCTCCTCGTCGAACACCTTGGCCCGGGAGCGGCCGGCGCCCAGCACGCCCTGCAGCTGGCCGGCCGCGCCCTTGGAGATGCGGCGGAACAGCCAGAAGAAGAGCAGGATCGGCAGGCCGAAGACGATCAGGTAGATGAGCACCTCGGTGCCGAAGCCCTCACCGGTCGGGGCCGCGGACACCTGCACGTTGTCGTTCTGCAGCGTGGTGAGCAGGTCCTGGCCTGCCTGCGGCGGGATGACCACGGTGTATTTGGTCCCGTTGGTCAGCGTGCCGCTGCTGGTGCCGCCGGGTGTCCCGGACAGTTCCACCGTCTTGACCTTGTGCGCGGACACGTCAGACAGGAACTGGGAGTAGGTCAGGCTGGTGGCGGGCGAGCGGGTGGGCAGGAAGAACCACAGCCCCACGATGACCACGATCATGATCAGCCACAGGAAGTTCCGCCAGGACGGCGGTGGCGGCGGCGCGGTCGCTTTTGGCTTGTCACCGGGCGGCGGTGGGCTGGCTTGCTTACTCATGGCGGCTCCTTCAAATGCCCAGTATGCCCGGTGCCCGGACCGTCATAATCAGCGGAAGGGGACCGCGCGTTAGCTGGCGGTCAGGGGTGCAGCACGGCGGCGCCGTCGAAGGCGCCGGCCTTCAGGTCGCGCAGCGCCTGATCGGCGTGATCCAGCGGGTAGGGGTGGACGGTGACGGCCAGCTTGTGCTGCGCTGCGTGGGCCAGGAACTCGCGGGCGTCGTCGCGGGTGTTGGAGGTGACGCTGCGCAGCTGGCGCTCCTGGAACAGGTGCTTCTCGTAGTTCAGCGGCGGGATGTCGCTCAGGTAGATGCCCGCGATGGCCAGCGTGCCACCCCGGTCCAGCGCGGCCATGGCGGGCAGCACCAGGTCGCCCACCGGGGCGAACAAGATCGCCGCATCCAGCGGCTCGGGCGGCGGGTCGGCGGCGCCGCCGACCGAGGCGGCGCCAAGCTCCCGGGCCAGCTGCTGCGCCTGCGCGCCGCGGGTCATGACGTGCACGGTGGCGCCGCGGGCCAGCGCGACCTGCGCGGCCAGGTGCGCGCTGCCGCCGAAGCCGTAGATGCCGAGGCGTCCGCCCTCGGGGAGTTCGGCCCGCTGGAGCGCGTGGTAGCCGATGATGCCCGCGCACAGCAGTGGCGCCAGCTCCGCGTCGGTATAGCCGTCCGGCAGCCGGTGCGCGTAGGCGGCGGGCACCGTCAGGTACTCGGCGTAGCCGCCGTTGGCGTCCCATCCGGTGTAGCGGGAGTGCGGGCACAGGTTCTCCGCGCCGCGAAGGCAGAACTTGCACTCCTGATCGGTAGAGCGCAGCCAGGCCGCGCCGGCCCGGTCGCCGGCTGCGAAGGGGCGGGGCGGGCTGCCGTCCGGGCCGGGGACCGCTGCCTGGTCCGCGCCGTCACCCAGGGCGGCGACCTCGGCGACCACCTCGTGGCCGGGGGTCACGCCACGCCGGTGCACCGGCAGGTCCCCCTCGGTCACGTGCAGGTCGGTGCGGCAGACGCCGCAGGCCAGGACCTTCAGCAGCAGCTCGCCTGGTCCTGGCCGCGGTACGTCGTCATCGGTGCTCAGGCGCAGCGGGTGGCCGTCGGCCGGCCCGGGCGCCTCCACGTGCCATGCGCGCATGCTGGCACGCTACCTCTTTGGGTGCGGGCGGCCGGCTTTAGGTGCGGCCCTCGCGTTAGCCGGCCTTGCGGGGCTCGCCGCGGTAGGTGCCGAACGTCCAGCGGTTGCCTTCCGGGTCGCGGGCAGCGAAGTCGTGTGAGCCGTAGTCGGTGTCGTGCGGCTCGGCGGTGATCTGCGCACCGGCCGCCTTGGCCCGCTGGTAGATCGCGTCGACGTCGTCGCTGACCACGTAGGCGGCGAATGCGCCGGGGCTGGTCGCGCTGGCTTGCCCATCCTCACCCTTGGTCTCGTCTGCAGGGCGGGCTGAGCCGAGCATGATGCCGCCACCTTCCGGCCAGCTGAGCTGGGCGTGGTCTACGGTGTCCCCCGCCCCGTAGACCACCGTCTCCTCGAAGCCGAACGCGTCGACCAGGAACCTGATTAGCGCGCGGGCGTCGCGCGCCCGCAGGGTGGGCCACACTTGCGGGGCTGGTGTCTCCCCCATGGCGGTACCTTCTCTCCGGTTGACGGCCTGGGCATTACCAGGCCTGATCTGCCCAGGTTGCCTCGGACAGCCAGCGCGGGTCTTGGACGTTTCCGAACTCCTCGGCCAGCCACCGGCTCGGCGGCAGGCCGGCCAGCGAGCGGAACTCCCGGGCCAGGTGGGCCTGGTCGAAGTAGCCGCACTCGGCGGCCAGGTCGGCTAGCCGCAGGTGGCGGCCCGGCGTGCTTGGCTGGGTGGCGGCCTGGGCCAGCAGGCGGCGGGCCCGGCTGAACCGGATGACGCGGGCGGCGGCCTTGGGGGTCAGGCCGACCTCGGTACGGAACCGGCTGGTCAGGTAGCGGGCGCTCCAGCCCGTCTGGGCGGCCAGGTCCGACACCCGCACGGCGCCGCCAGTCCGCAGCAGCTGCCGCCAGGTCCATCCGACCTCGGGGGCCACGCCCGATGGCTCGCCCGGCCGCCCGCCTTCCTGCGCTCCTGGCTGCAGGCCGAGCAGGCGGAGCAGGGTCGCGTCCAGGACGGCGAACCGGTCGTCCCAGCCGGGAGCGGCCAGGATGCGCTCGCGGAGTTCGGCGCACGCGCCGCCGAGCACGCTCTCGGCAGGCACGTCGATGTCGGCCAGCTCCCCGGCCGGCAGGCCGAGCAGGGCGCGGGTGCCGAGCGGCCGCAGCGCCACCTGGATACCGGACTGAGCGCCGTCGTGGGTGATCAGCGCCGGGGTCGAGTGCAGGCCGCCGAGCAAGGTGGCGAACTCGCCGGGCGGCTGGCCGGGATCGGGATGAGCCAGCATGCTCAGCGGCTCGTCCAGGGTGACGATCAGGGTCAGGCAGGATGAGGGCAGGCCCCGGTGCACCGCCGGGGCGAGGCCCCGCTGGCGGTAGCCGGCGTACCAGGCCACGTAGGGCCGCAGCGGCCCGGCGGGGATCCGGCCCTGGTGCTCATCGATCGCGATCCTGCGGTCCGTGCGGGTGCGGGGGGATCTGCTTGGAGAAGATCTCCCGTCCGGCGCTGAACCAGAGCCCGCACTCATACGTTTTCCTCAGCAGGGTCCCGGTATCACTGCAGACTCCGGGGTTCTAATTATTTGCGCTGGTAGTGAGGTAACTGCCAGAATCGGGAGCATCTCCCCAGTGTACGGGGCACTGCGGGTCACATCCCGGTTCGGCGGGACCAGGAAGGTATGTCAGGTCGCCGGCGTTAACGGGACAGGGGTTGGAGGGCACGTGATCATTCGTCCACTGAATCGCGCGGGTGGCCGCGGGGCAGTGCCAGATGGAGAACGTGCTGCCGGAGGAAACGCTGCCGGAGCAAGTGCTGCCGGAGGCAGTGCTTCAGGGGGAAATGCTGCCGGAGGCAGTCCTTCCGGGGGAACTTCTGTGGGGGGAAGTGATGTGGCCGTGATAACCACAAATCGGACACTGGAGCCCGCGCAACTGGAACTGTCGGTGCGCGCCGGCGCGAACGGCTGTCAGATCGTCACCGTGACAGGCGAACTCGACATCGCCACCGCCGAACAGGCCTACTCCTATATCAGCGACGTCATCGATGGACTGCCCGCGCCGGTCACTGTCGACCTGTCCGGGCTGACCTTCTGCGACGCCTCCGGGATCGGCGCGCTGGTCCGGATCGCGCGGCACGCCCGGCAGGCAGGCCGTCAGGTCATGCTCACCTCGGTCCGGCCCTCGGTGCTGAAGATCATGCGGATCACCGGCCTGGACCGGGCCTTCCCGGAGCTGAGCCCGGTACCGCACGCCTGCTGAGCGACGGCCCGATCTTGCGGTGGTCGCGGGGTGTTTTTGCGTGCCCCGCGCCGATACGCATCGAATCGGTGCATGGGGGCCATGGAGGATGCTGGCCGCTAGCGTTAAATTTGGAGTGCTTCCGACGTTAAATCTGAAAGTTCGCGCAAGCGGAGGGACTCCCACATGGCCGAAGACGTTCACGGGCAGACCACCGACGAGGAAACGGACTCTTCCGAATCTTCCGAGGCGACGATCGCCGTTCACTGGCGCGAGGAGGGCTATTACCCCCCGCCGCCGAAATTCATCGGCCAGGCCAATGCCTCTGACCCGGCCATACTGGACCGGTTCGCGGAAAAGAACTTCCCGGAGTGCTTCCGCGAATACGCGGACCTGCTGCACTGGGACGAGTACTGGCACACCACCTTGGACACCAGTGACGCCCCGCACTTCCGGTGGTTCGCTGGGGGCAAGCTGAACGCCAGCTACAACTGCGTCGACCGGCACCTGGAAAAGCACAAGAACAAGGCCGCGCTGATCTGGGTGCCCGAACCCGAATCCGAGGCGCACGCCGTCATCACGTACCAGGAGCTCTACCGGCGGGTCAACGAGATGGCCGCGGTGCTGCGGGACGACTGCGGCCTGTCGGCCGGCGACCGGGTCACCCTGCACATGCCGATGGTGCCCGAGCTGCCGATCACGATGCTCGCCTGCGCGCGCCTCGGCATCATTCACTCCCAGGTATTC
>JBAPYC010001364.1:0-10846 GCA_049284535.1 Streptosporangiaceae bacterium | reverse complement strand
TTCGCGGCCCGGCTGCAGGCCGAGCTCGAGGGGCTGGACTGGGTCTGCGCGGAGCAGAAGGTCGCCGTAGCCCCGGACGCGGCCGACGCCGACGCCTGGGGCTGGGCCGGCGGCATCGGTGTCAGCTTCGGTATCCGCGGCGGCCGGATGTGCACCTGGCAGCAGCGTCCTTGCAGTGCCGCGGCCGCGCGCCGCTACCTGGACTTGACCCCGCCCGCCTGGGCCGGTTTCGCCCAGCGCGCGGCCGAACTCGCCGCGCGCCTCACATCTTGCGCTGGGTGAAGCTGTACCAGTTGCCCGAATCGTCGCGCATGATCGCCTCGACGCCATAGGGGCGGTCGGCCGGCTCCTGGGTGAACTCCACGCCGCGCCTGGCCAGGACGTCGAAGTCGGCCTTGCAGTCGGTGGTCGCCATCACCCCGGGGGACAGCGCGCCCTTGGCCACCAGGGCCCGCACCTGCTGGCCCGTCTCCTCGTCCAGCATGGAATTCATCGGGTCCATGAGCACGAGCTCCTGGGCGTCGCTGCCGGGCGGCCGCACCGTCAGCCAGCGGAACCCGTTCTCCATCCGGATGTCATTGGTGACGGTGAAGCCGAGCTTATTGACGTAGAAGTCCCGGGCCTCGTCCTGGTCCAGCACCCAGACCGAGACGATGGAAATCCCGTTGATCATGCGTCCTCCCCGAATAGGGCGATGCGGTTGCAGGTCATGCCGCGACTGTACGGGGCCAAGGCGCGGCGCGCTTCTCAGGAAGTGATGTCTTGGCCGGGCCGGCTCAGTGCTGGCCGACTCTGGGCTGGCCCGCATTGGGGCAGCCCGGTCCGCGCCATCAGCGCGTAGCAGCCGGGGATCGGGGCCGGTCCGCCGCGGCGGACCGCCTCCTGCCGGTAGGCGGTGGGGGACATGCCGGTGATCTCGGCGAAGCGCACGCTGAACGTGCCCAGGCTGGTGAAGCCGACCAGATGGCAGATCTCGGTCACGGTCAGGTTGGCGGAGCGGAGCAGCTCGCAGGCCCGCTCGACCCGCCGCCGGGTCCGGTAGCGGCCCGGCGTCTCGCCATAGGCGGCCCGGAAGGCGCGGATGAAATGCTCGCGCGAATAGCCCGCACCGGCGGCCAGCGCCGGGATGCCGATCTGCCCGGCGTAGTCCCGGTCGATGCGGTCCCGGGCCCGACGCAGCATACGGAGCGAGGACACGTCCGCTGCCCTGGTCACTGCGCCGCCCCGATCCTTACCCGGCAGATGTGAGTGAATCACTCACTTACTTCTATAATCGCGGATATGACCGGCAAACGCGACGCGCACGAGCGGTTGCCGGAGCTGATCGCCGCGGCCGTCCGGGTGTTCACCCGCGAAGGCTACCGGTCGGCCCGGATGACCGACGTCGCGGCCGAGATGAGCCTGTCCGAGGCGGCTATCTACCGCTACGTGGAGAGCAAGGAAGGCCTGTTCGTCCTGGCTATCCGGCACGCCCTGCTGCTCGAGGACCTGCCCACGGGCGACCTGCCGCTCTCGCCTGCGCCGCTGGCGGCCACGCTGAAGGAAGCGCGTGAGTTCATCACTGAGGTCGTCCCGTTCGGCGCGCTGGCCGGGGCGCTATCCGGCCCGGATCCCGACGACGCCGGGGCCGAGCTGGAGCTGATCCTGCGGGAGCTGTTCGAGCTGGAGTCGCGGACCCGGGAGGCCGCCGACATGCTGGAACGCTCCGCCCGCGAACTGCCTGAGATGGCGGACCTGCTCAACGAGGGCATCCGCCGGCCGGTGCTCTCCGCGCTGACCGCCTACCTGGAGCGCCGGGTCTGGTCCGGCCTGCTCCGCCAGACCCCGGACCCGGCCGCGACGGCCCGGCTGATCCTGGAGACGCTGACCTGGTTCGCCCGGCACAGGTTCTCCGACCCGGACGGCGCCGCCATCCCGTATCCGCTGGCCGAGGAGACGGCGGTCGACGCCTTGCGGCACGCGCTGCTGCCGGTTTCAGCGGCCGCGACGGACGCCTGGTGACCAGCCCGGCCGCGGTGGAAGTTCGCGACCTGCGGATGAGTTTCGGCGCCACCGAGGTACTGCATGGTGTCACCTTCGAGGTCCGCTACGGCGAGGTCTTCTGCCTGCTCGGCCCGAACGGCGCGGGCAAGACCACCACGCTGGAGATCCTCGAGGGCTTCCGGGCGCCGGCCGGCGGGCAGGTGCGCGTGCTCGGCCTGGACCCGGTGACGCAGGCGGCCCGGCTGCGCGAGCGGGCCGGGATGGTCCTGCAGGAATGCGGCTTCCCCCGGCAGGCCCGGGTGGCCGAGCTGGTCGACCTGTGGCGCTCCTATTACCCGGCGCCGCGCCCGCTCGGTGACCTGCTCGAGGTGGTGGAGCTCACCGAGGTGCGCAGCACCCAGGTGCGCAAGCTGTCGGCCGGGCAGCGGCGACGGCTGGACTTCGCGCTGGCCCTGGCGGGCGACCCCGACGTGGTGTTCCTGGACGAGCCGACTACCGGCTTCGACCCGGAGGCCCGGCGGCGATGCTGGGCGGCCGTCGAGAACCTGCGCGGGCTGGGCAAGACCATCCTGCTCACCACCCACTACCTGGACGAGGCGGAGCGGCTGGCCGACCGGATCGCCATCTTGCGGGCGGGCCGCATCGAGCTGACCGGGACTACCCAGGAGGTCGCGGCCCGGGCCGGCCTGGCCACCCGTATCTCCTTCAGCACGCCGCCCGCCGTGCGCTGCGGCCAGGTCCCGCTTCCCGATGGGGTGGGCCTGGCGGTGCGCGGCTCGGAGTCGGTCTGCCATACCGCCAACGCGGCCCTGACCCTTCGGGTCCTGCTGGCCTGGGCGGTCGAGCACAGCCTGGGTGACCTGGAAGGCCTGGCGGTGACCGCGCCCCGGCTGGAAGAGGCGTACCTCCAGCTGACCGGCGCCTCCGAAGCCGCCGGCGCCTCCGAAGCCGCCGGGGTCGCCGGGGCAGACGGGTGAGCCGGACGGTCCGGCTGACCGCCCGGCAGGCGCTGCTCGAGCAGCGCAGCTTCTGGCGCAGCGCCGAGTACGCCCTGTTCACCTTCGCCTTCCCGCTGATGATCCTGCTGCTGATCGGGGCCGCCAACGTCGGCGCGCACCTGCCCGGCACCGACATTCCGAACACCACCGTGTTCGTGCCCGGCATCCTGGCTTTCGGGGTGATCGTGGCCGCCTACGTGAATCTCGGCTCCAAGGTCGCGGTGCTGCGGCACGACGGCGTGCTCAAGCGGATCAGGACCACGCCGCTGCCGTCTGGGGCCTATCTCGGCGGGCTGCTGGTCAGCACGGTCGTCACCGCGATCTTCATCACCGCGGCCACCGGGGTGATCGGCTGGCTCGCCTTCGGCGCCGTGCCCCGCCCGGGTGAGGTGCCGGCGCTGGCCGGCGCGCTGATCCTGGGCACGGTGTGCTTCGCCTCGCTCGGCCTGGCCATCAGCTCGGTCATCACCAGCGCGGAATCGGCCGGGCCGGTCGCCTACGCCAGCTTCCTGCCCATCGCGATCATCTCCGGCGTCTTCGACCCCACGTTCAGCGGCCTGCCGGGCTGGCTGGACCGGCTGGTATCCGCCTTCCCGGTCAAGGCCCTGGCCGAAGTCCTGCAGAACACCTATGCGGTCCGGCCGTTTACCTCCTGGGACCTGGTCAACCTGGTCCTGTGGACCGCCGCGGGCATCAGCTGCGCCATGTGGCGGTTCCGCTGGCAGGCCTAGGGCTCGAGGGCCGCCTGCGACGCTGCTGGCCCTCGATCTGGCCCTCGATCTGGCCGCCGGGATTGCTGGCCGTTGCCGTGGACCGTAGCTGGTCGTTAGGCTGGCAACCGATGTACGGGCCTGCCCGGGACTGACCTGGGCGGGTCCGTGACTACGTTGGCGAGCCGCTCCAGACCCCGGTGGCAACCTTGACGCGACCGGAGGCGGGCCATGCTCAGCTCATTTCCAGTGATGAGGGTCAGGGCTGTTGGCTGCCCTTGACCGGGATGCGGCACCGGCGTTGCCGGCCGGGCAGCTGTATGACGCCCGGCGCCGCATCTACTACGCCAAGCCGCTCCTGCGCGGCTGGCTGCACGTGCTCTGGTTCGGGGCGTCGCTCGTGGCCGGCCCGCTGCTGGTGGCCCACGGGCACGGGGCGTGGGCGGTCACTGGGCTCGCCGTCTACGCGGTCAGCGTGAGCGGGCTGTTCGGGACCAGCGCGCTGTATCACCGCGGCACCTGGGGTCCGAGGTGGTCCAGCCGCCTGCAGCGCATGGACCACCTGATGATCTTCTTCCTCATCGCGGGCACGGCCACCCCGGCGTTTGTCATCGCTGCGCGCGGCGTGTACGGACTGACCTGCCTGATCGTGATGTGGGCGCTGGTGCTTGTCGCCGCCGGCCTGCACCTGTCCAGGATGAACGCGCCAGAGGCTCTGGTCGGTGCGACCTTCATCGGGCTTGGCTGCCTGGCCGGCCTGGCGGTGCCGGAGGTCTGGATCCACGCCGGTGCCGTACCGGGAACGCTGATGCTCGCGGGCGGGCTGATCTATGTTGCCGGCGCCCTGGCTTATTACCGGCGCAGGCCCGACCGCTTCTCGGCCGTGTTCGGCTATCACGAGGTCTTCCACGCCTGTGTCTGCGCGGCGGCGGCTTGCCAGTTTGTCTCGATAGCGCTCATCTCGGCGCGAATCGCCGCTTGAGCACGGGACCGGGCTGCCGGGGGCGGCCAGATGACCCTTGCCGCGAGTCGTACCGGCCGGTACGCTAAGTAACAGTTCAGTCGGTTATATGACATATTACCGGCGGATTTCCTGATCTTTCGCTCGCCACTCCGGACCCAGGTGGCACACCTTGGTGCGACCGGAGGCAAGCTAATGCGAAAGGCGTTACTTCGGCGGCGTGATGCGCGCCATCATCCGGGGGTTGGCGAGCGCCTGAAGCGCTACATCGGGCAGCCATTGACCTGGGATATCCGCCTCCGCGGATGTCTGGCTACCATCGTCGTCACCGGCGAACTCGACGTCGCCACCACGCCCGGCCTGGAAGGGCAGCTCGGGCCGCTTGCCGAGGGTGGCAGCCACCTCATCCTGGATCTGGCCGGCGTGCGGTTCTGCGACTGCGCCGGGCTGAGCCTGTTCCTGCGACTGCAGCAGCACGCACGCGCCGCCGGGGGTTCACTGCATCTGGTGACACCCAACGCGTCGGTGCGCCGCCTGATCGCGGTGACCAAGCTGAGCGGTGTCCTCCCGGTCGCCGGGAGCCTGCCGGAGGTGATCACCTCGCTGGGCGAGGCGGTCAGCAACGGGCCGCCGCTCCGGCGTCCCGAGGATCTCGGCGGCAGGCAGCAGCCGGCCAGACGCACGGTCCCGTCGCCGGCCCGGGCAGGCCCCGTACCAGGAGGTGGATGATTGTTGCTGGCTAAGCGGCGCCGCGCGGGCTTCGGTGCATCATCTTGCGCAGCGACATCATCCACGTGCCCCAGCGGCCGGGCGCTGAGGGCCGCTGCTGGTGGTCGCGTCCGTTTTTGACCTCCGACGGCATGGGCGGGGAGGCGCCGTCCGGAGCAGTGAACGGCATGGGCGGCGTGGTGCCGTCAGCAGGTGATTGCGGCTGGTTAGTGGTGGCCGGCTCGGGATGTTGTGCGACTGACTCGGGCATGGGTCTATTCCTCTCGCGGGGTGGGTCAGGGTGCGGCATTGTCATCGGCGCAGGACGCCATCGGCAGAGGACATATCGATGGAAGACATATCGATGGAAGGCGGAGAGCAGCGCGGGTGCGGATGCTAACCAGCGCCAAGCAGCGCAGGCGTCCGCTGCGGGGATCCGCCACCTGTCACGGTCACCGTGACCTGCCGGCATGACGAGCGTCATGGGCGCCGACGGTCAAGACGGTCGCGCTGGTGCTCATGAGCCCCTCCGGTAGCCCCGGCAAGCTGCCACCGCAGGCGGCTGACGTCCGGCGCTTGATATCACGCTACACCCGAGCCATGAAACTAGCAAAATTTTTCCAGAATCGAGTAGCCTATCAGCATGGCACGCTGGACCTTCCTGACCCATCACGGTAGGGCTCTGCTGTGCGTCGCTCATGATCCTGGCGTCCGCCTGCGGGACATCGCGGCCAGCCTGAACATCACCGAGCGCAGCGCCTTCGGCATCGTCACCGACCTGGTCGAGGCCGGCTACGTGATCAAGGAGAAAGACGGCCGCCGAAACCGGTACAGCGTCCAGGCGCATCTCCGGCTGCCTGAACTCGGCCGCCGGGAACGCACCGTCGGCGAGTTCCTGGCCCTCCTGGCCGGCACAGGCGGGACCGAGACCTGAGCAGACGGCCGAGCCCGCCCATAGGCCACGACGAGCCGATGTGCCACGACGAGCCCATGGGCCAAAGACGATAGTGACCGCGAGTGGAACAGCCCGCCGATAGCGGGCGGGAGGAGGCAAGCATGGATGTGACCAACGTGTGGGTCGCGAACGAGGAGGGTACCGAGATCGTCCGCGCGCGGGAGATCGCGGGTGCGAGCCTGGACTACGACGGGAACGTCACGGTGCGGCTGATCGGAGACGGCGCGGTGGTGACGATCGCCGGGCACAGGACGCATCATGAGAAGCCCAGGCCTGACGACTTTCACCGCCAGCTGCTCCGTGCCGTCGCCGAGCTGTCCGACGCCGCGGGCGCCTTCCTGGTGCGGCCGGCACACCACCAGGACCGTGGCTGGCAGTGGGTCAGCGAGCCGCTGTAAACGGCGGGAAACCATGAGGCCGAACGGGCCTGAGGTGCACCTGGCCTGGTCTGCGATGCCGCCCAGGATGGTGTGCGGTACGCTGGATAGCACGTACTAAGGCGTTGCCATTAGGGCACGCCGGTCGTCTGTCGCTCGGTGAGCGAACTGGTCTCCACGGACGTGGCGCCCTCGACAATGCGGCCACGCGATTCCTGGAGATCATTCTTTTGACTGTTGTGCCTACAGAAGACTCTGTCGTCACGCCCATCGGCCCGCCGCGAGCGGCCCGGCGGCGGCGTGAGCAGGGCCCCAAGCTGACGCAGGCTCCTGCCGTCACCTTCGCTGATCTGGGCGTCCCGGAAGCCATGGTGGCCGCCCTGGCCGCGGACGGCATCACCGTGCCGTTCCCCGTTCAGGCCGCCACGTTGCCCGACGCCCTGGCCGGCCTCGACATCCTCGGGCGCGCTCAGACCGGCTCCGGCAAGACGCTCGGGTTCAGCATCCCGCTCGTGGCCAGGCTGGCTGATGGGTACACGATGGCATGCCGCCCGCGTGGCCTGGTGCTGGTGCCAACCCGCGAGCTGGCGACCCAGGTCCAGGCGGTCCTGTCGCCGCTGGCGGCCGCCATGGGGCTCAGTGTCGCTGCCATCTTCGGCGGCACCCCGCAGAGCCCGCAGGTGGCTGCCCTGCGCAACCGCGTCGACATCGTCGTGGCCTGCCCGGGGCGTCTGGCCGACCTCATCGAGCAGGATCATTGCCACCTCGGCGACGTCGAGATCAGCGTGCTCGACGAAGCAGATCACATGGCCGACCTGGGATTCCTGCCGGTCGTGCGGCGGCTGCTGGCGGCGACCCCGGCGGAGGGCCAGCGGCTGCTGTTCTCGGCGACTCTCGATAGCGCGGTGGACGTCCTCGCGCGGCGTTTCCTGAATCAGCCGGCCCGGCACTCCGTCGACAGTGCCACCCCGCCGTCTCAGATCACCCATCACCTGCTTACCGTCAGCCCGGCCGACCGGGTGGGGGTTGTCGCGACCCTGGCCAGCGGTGACAACCGCGTGCTGATCTTCACCAGGACCAAGCACGGAGCGCAGAGACTAGCCCGTCAGCTGAACATGGCGGGGGCGCCCACGGCAGAACTCCACGGGAACCTGAGCCAGGGTGCTCGCAGCCGTAACCTGGCCGCATTCGGCTCCGGCGAGGTCCGCGTCATGGTGGCGACTGACATCGCCGCCCGCGGCATCCACGTGGACGGTATCGACCTGGTGATTCACGCCGATCCGCCGTCCGAGCACAAGGCCTACGTGCACCGGTCTGGCCGGACCGCCCGCAGCGGCGCCGACGGGGCGGTAGTCACCGTGCAGACCGCGGCGCAGGCGGCCGAGGTCCGCGTCCTGATGCGCAAGGCGGGCGTGACGCCGCAGTCCGCCGCCGCCGGTCCAGGTTCCGCGGTACTGCGCTCGATCGCGGGTCCCGCCGTCAGGCGTGCCGCCCCGGTGACCACGCTCGCCAGGGTCCCGGCGGAAGCGGCCAGCCAGGCCACCGGCCGTGGTGCCGCGGCCTTGTCCGGAAGCTTCCGGGGCCGCCGCGGCCGCGGCCGCGTCTGACAGCTCCCGGATCCTGGGCGCACATGACCAGCAGGGGCATCCGTGCCGCTCCGCTCTAGGCGCGGGGGCAGGCGCAGGGTACTGTCATGAATGTTGCTCCGGACCCCGGCAGCGTCACGCCCGGCAGATAGCGGGCTTGCTCAGCGGGATCCGGAGTTTTTCATGCCCGGGCCGGCTACGTGCTCGGGAAGGGCAAAGCCAATGTCCAGTACCACCGAAGCCCGGACGGCGATCACGCCGACGCCGTCCCCTGCGCTCCGGCTGCACCTGCAGCCCGAGCGGCCCGGTTATACGCTGCTGGACGGCGGCTGGTGGCCACACTCGGCAGACCCGGCCGCGGAGCTGCCCGGGCTGATCCTGGCCCTGGATAAGCAGCACGGCCCCATCACCAGGATCATGCTGGGCATGGCCGACTGGGATCTCAGCAGGCCCCGCCAGCTGCGGGTCGACGGCCCGGCGGGCAGCCGCACCGTGTGGCTCGGCTGGTTCGCGACCATGCCGGCCGGCCTGGTCACCACGACCAGCGCCAGAGGCCAGCGGACCGACCTGCTCACCGTCCCCCCGGACAGCAGCGAGCAGGCCGCCACGGCGGCCATGGACCAAGCCGCCCAGGCCGGTAACCGCACCCACACTCCCGCCTTTCTGGCCGCCATCACCGCAGCGGACATCCCGGACCGCCCGGCTGCCAGCGCCACCGAGACGGCACCCGCAAGCACCCAGCTGAGCACCTGGGAATGGGAAGGCGGCCACGGGAAAGCGCCCGGACATATCCCGCCCGCTCCCGCACCCGGCCCGCATGGCGCGCTCGTGCCTGACGTGGGCCCGGAACCCTCATGAGCAGCGAGGGCGCCGGACCCGGCCAGGCCGGGAGCCAACCGGGAGAAGCCCTGCCCGCCGTCCACACCATTGTCAGGCTGGATGGCTCCCTCGACGCCGCCGCCGCCCCGGCCCTGCGGGAACGCCTGATCAACGGGCTTAATCCGGGCACGAGGCTGCTGGTTCTCGACCTGTCACGCGTGCCGTCATGTGACTCGGCTGGGCTAGCCGTGCTTATCGGCGCGCAACGCTACGCCCAAAGGCTCGGCGTCACGATGCGCCTGGTCGCTCCGAGCCCCCCGGTCGCCAAGCTGTTGCTCCACACTGGCCTGGACCGCAACCTCACCGTCTGCCCGGATCTGCGCAGCGCGCTCACCGAGGAGCAACCCGAGCCGGCCAAGACGTCCCCAGCCGCGCAGATCCTGGCCAGCTAGGCAAGTCGCCAAGGCCTCGTCGACCGCGCGGCGCAGCTGGCGCCCGGGCTGCTCGATTGGCACCCGGGCTACTCGATCCGGTCCGCGATGGGCGTGCCGAGCTCGACGGTCCGGCTCACCGAGCACAGCCGGTCATGCGACTTCTTCACCGCGTCGGGCAGGATGGCCCGGGCCGCCTCGCCCGCCTCGCCCTCGGGGAACCTGACGCGGAACGTCACCGCCAGGTCGGTCATGTGGTTGCCGTTTGTGTCCCGGGCCTTCTCCCCGTCCACCACGACCTCGAACGAGTCCGGCTCGGCCCGGCGCGAGGTCAGGATGTCCACATCCACCGCGGTGCAGCCGCCGATGGCGGCCAGCAGCAGATCCACCGGGGTGAAGTCGGTGCCCTGACCGGTGCCGATGGTTATCTGCCCGCCGCGGTCGTTGTGCACCGTGTACCGGCTGTTCTCGATGCGCTCGATCCGGACGCTGCGGTGGGTGGAGGCTGGATCAGTGGTCATGCTGGCCACAACGGCCGCACAAGCGCTCATATGCCCGGGGGCCGGGCCGAAGGACGCCGTGCCAGAATGATCTGCCATGGAGGACGGGGGCCCCTCGCAAACCGCGCGCCGGGTGGCAGCGCACCGGCTGGAGTTCACCCGGGTAGCTGCGGACTACGGCGATCCCGGCGCGGACCAGGCCCTGGCTGCCGACGTCGCCGCCGGGCGGAAGGCGCCGGCCAACCGGATGCATGACTACCTGGCCGCGCGCACCGCGTTCTTCGACCGTGTGGTCACCGGCGCCATCGCGGCCGGGACACCGCAGATCGTGGTCGGTGCGGCCGGTTACGACGGCCGGGCGCTGCGCTACGCCAAGCCGGGCGTGCGCTGGTTCGAGGTCGACCATCCCGCCACCCAGCGCGACAAGCTGGCCCGGCTCGGGCGGCTGGGCATCGACGCGTCCGGCGTGGGGTTCGCCGAGGCCGACTTCGCCGCCGACCCGGTGGCCACCCGGCTGCTCGAGGCGGGACTTGACCCGTCCGAGCCCAGCCTGTTCCTGCTCGAGGGGGTGGCTGTGTACCTCGAGCAGGCTGTCCTGGAACGGGTCCTGGATCAGCTCCGCGACCTCGCGGCGCCCGGCAGCCGCCTGGCCATCAGCGTGTCCCTGTCCCGGCCGGCCGGGGACGCGGCGCGCGCCCGGTTCCAGGCTGCGGTGGCCTCGATGGGGGAGCCGGCCCGGTCCATCCTCACCGCGGACGAGGCCAGGGCCCTGCTGGCCCGGGCCGGCTGGCATCTGAGCCAGGAGGCCAGCGCCGGAG
>JBAPYC010001363.1:0-3055 GCA_049284535.1 Streptosporangiaceae bacterium | reverse complement strand
CGCTGCGCTCACCGCGGGTCGCGGCCGCGCTCGCCCTGGCCGTGGGCGGGGTGGGCCTGGCCGTCGGCATCGTGGCGTTCACACCTTCGGCCGACCTGTACCAGGTACTGCCGGTGGCAGTGGTTGTGACCGTGGCGGCCCGGCTGGCCGCCTTCGCTGCCCTGCGGGCGGCGGCGCGCCAGCATTTAGCGCCGGCGGTCCGGCGTCCTGCCAGCGGACCTCGCGGACGGGGCGCAGCATGAGCACGGCCGCGCTGCTGACCAGACCGTAGACCGCGCCTACGGCGAACACGGCGCGGGCCCCGACCGCAGCGGCCAGCGGACCGTCGATCGCGTACCCGATCACGCCGATGCCGTAGGCCGGGAACAGGGTCAGCGAGTTGACCCGGGCCAGAGCGGAGGGCGGCACCTGCTGCTGTGTGGCCGTGCTGGAGAACGTTCTGGAGGTGGCCGCTCCGGCTCCGCAGCAGAACGCGGCCACGGCCACCCACAGAGCCGTGGTGTGCAGTGCCATCGGGATGTCGGGCAGGGCGTAGCAGAACGTGCCGATGGTCGCGATGACCAGGGGGCGCGCCGGACGGCGGCCCAGCGAGATCAGCCCGGCCGTGATCGCGCCCGCGCCCTGGGCCGCCATGATCGCGCCCCAGACGGCGGCACCACCCAGGTAGGCATGGCCCTGGACCGGGCCCAGCAGCATCCAGGGCGCCCAGGTGATCAGGTTGAAGAACGCGAACTGGACGGTGGTCACCCACAGCCAGGTGCGGGAGCGGAACTCGTCCCAGCCCTCGGCGATGTCGCGCCGCAGGGACCGGGCCGGCGGCTGCCCGCGAGGGTGTTCTGCGGCCCGGCTCGCCGGGGGCATGCGGAGCAGGTTCAGGGCCAGCACGCTCGCGCCGAAGGAGGCCGCGTCGGCGGCTACCACCACGCCCGGCCCAGCCAGCGCGATCAGGACCCCGCCCAGAGCGGGGCCGGCGATCCGGGTCGCCGAGCTGGCCAGCCCGTACAGGGCGTTCGCATTGCCCAGCTGGTCCCGGGGCGCGATCTCCACCGTGAGCGCCCCCAGCGCCGGGGCGAAAAATCCCTCCCCGGTGCCCTCGAGCCAGGCCAGCAGCACGAACAGCCATAGCGGGGGCCGCCCGGCGAACAGCAGGCCCGCCAGCGATGCCTGCGCGCCGAAGCGCAGCAGGTCGGCGGACAGCATGATCCGGCGCCGGCCCAGCCGGTCGGCGACCGCCCCGGCCACCGGCAGCAGGACGACCTGGGATACGACGCCGGCAGCGAACACGTACCCCAGCCCGGTGGCACTGCCCCCGTTGTCCAGCACAGCCCAGGCGATCGCCACCGCGGACATGGCCGAGCCGAGCAGCGATGTCACATATCCCGCGTAAAACCGGCGGAAGTCCGGCTCACGGAGCAGGCCGGCCCGCCGGTGCCACCACGTGCCTGTCATGCACCAGAGCGTGGCACCTAGGTCCGACGGCCACAATCATGGCCACTCAATAAGGCTGAGCGAAACTGACTCAACACTGCTCTGTTCAGGCAGCGAAAACGGCTGCCCCTGCGCTCGCGCGTGCCGGGACAGAAAAATTCTGCTTCTAACTCAGAATTCCTTAGTCACCCAGACTCAATATGACTCTTATTCTGTGCGCACATCCAGGCTGGACGCATATCACTAGGACTGCCACGCCGGGACGAGTTACGATACATCTCGTTCACTGATGCGTGTGGAAGGGGATGTCATGAGCGCGACCGACGGGGGCCGGGCGAACGAGTCCACAGTGGAACCGGCTCTGCCCACCGAAAGCGGCCAGAGCCCGGTTATCCGCGCGTCGGACCAGGAGCGGGACGCGGTGCTGCAGCGTGTGCAGGAGGCGTTCGCCGAGGGCCGCCTGGACGACACCGAGTTCGACCAGCGCATGCGCGCGGCCCTGACGGCACGCACTCACGCCGACCTGGACCAGCTGCTGGCCGACCTGCCCGCCGCCGCGGAACACCGGACCGCGCCGGCGATCAGCCGCGGACCGGGCCGGTTCGCGATCGCGCTGAAGAGCTCGGTCCGGCGCGGCGGGCGCTGGCGGGTGCCGGACCGCTACACGACCGTGGTGTACAAGGGCAGCGGCTGGCTGGACCTGCGCGCGGCCGAGCTCAGCGGCCCGGCCACCACGTTCCTCGCGGTGGCGTACAAGTCCCAGGTGAAGATCCTGGTGCCGCCGGGGGTGCGGGTCGAGATGACCGGTTTCGGCGTCACCCAGGGAGCTGACGACGATCCCGGCTACCGGCTGCCGGTGGACGCCCCGGTGATACACGTGCGCGGCATCGCCTACAAGGGCACCGTCGAGATCACGACCCGGCCGCCTGAGCGCCCGGGCCTGCCGCAGTAGCCCGGTGGACGCCCAGACGCTCAGCGTCCGCCCCGCGACCTCCGCCGACATCGCGCCGCTGGCCGGCGTGCTGGCCCGGGCGTTCTACGATGATCCGCCGTTCGCCTGGGTGCTGCCGGATCCGAAGACCCGGTTGTCCCGGCTGGACCGGCTCTTCGCCGCCATGTTGCGCGGTGAGATCCCCCGGCACGGCGCGGTCGAGGTCGGCTGGAACGGGGACCGGATCGCGGGCGGGGCGATCTGGATGCCGCCCGGCAGCTGGCCGCCCGGCATCTGGGAGCAGCTGGTGGCGCTGCCGAGGTACCTGCATACTCTGGGCCGCCGGTTCGCGGCCGGTTCCGAGCTGACCGGGGCCCTGGCCCGGGCGCACCCCAGCGAGCCGCACTGGTACCTGAGCACCATCGGGGTGGAACCGGACGACCAGGGTCGCGGCATCGCCGGCTCCCTGCTGCGGTCACGCCTGCGCATCTGCGACCAGACCGGGCAACCCGCTTACCTGGAATCTTCCAAGCCCGGTAATGTGCCGCTGTACCGTCACTTCGGCTTCGAGCCCACCGGGACGCTGGTCCTGCCGGAGGGCGCCCCACCCGTCACCGCCATGTGGCGCCCACCCGGGCCGCCGGGCGTGGAATGATGAGCGCGTGACCTGGAAAGCACCCAATGTGGTGCGGCCTG
>JBAPYC010001362.1:0-10429 GCA_049284535.1 Streptosporangiaceae bacterium | reverse complement strand
CGCCACGGTGGCGTTCGCGGCCGGGCGCGTCGCAGCGGCCATCGTCCCGCAAAGACGATTGCGGGCGGCGGGTGGCTTATCGGCCAGTGGATGCCTGTTAAATGTGTAACGGCGCGGGCGGTCCGGCGCAAGCTGCTGGCGACGATGGGCCGGCCAGCCGGAGGCGCCAGTCCAATGCGCGTCGTGCCGAGCGCGCGCTCGAGACGGCGAATCAGTTCGCTGAGCGCCGGCGGGGTGATGCGAAGCCCGGTCACCGGCACGCCCGAAATGCAGTTCGGCGAGCGCCGCAAAACGCTTCCGGCTGCCGCAGCTCCACCGGCTTGCCGATGGAGCTAATCGCGTTTGCCGTGCACCACCTGCCTGGCCAGCCGACTGCCAGCGGGCGCTCGCGCCCGTAAAGCGGCGGGCGTATCGTGCCAGGCAGGGATCTGTATATGTTCTGGGCTGACCTCGCTGGACAGCTTGGACAAACCGGTGGGCGGCCGTGGCAGAGGTTCTGGTGGGGCGCGGCGGCGAACTCGCGCTGATCGGCGCGTTTATCGAGCAAGCCTGCACTGGTGGGGACACGCTGCTGCTCTTCGGAGAGCCGGGCGCCGGCAAGACGGCCCTGCTGGACGCCGCCGCCGGCACAGCATCGGATGCTGGCACCTTGGTGCTGCGGGCCGCCGGGGTGGAGTTTGAGGCCGACCTGCCCTTTGCCGGGCTGCACCAGGTCCTGCTTCCCCTGCTCGATGAGTTCGGGCAGCTCAGTGCCGCGCACCGGGACGCGCTGAACGTCGCCTTGGGTTACGGTGAGGGGCCGCCGCCGGATCGGCTGCTGGTGTCCACCGCGACACTGACGGTGCTGCGGCAGGTGGCCGCCGCCAGCCCGGTGCTCGTGATCGTCGATGATCTGCCGTGGCTGGACCGGGCTAGCGCCGGAGTGCTCGGATTCGTGGCACGCCGGCTGGCCGGCTGCCGCGTCGGCTTCCTGGCTGCGTCACGGCCAGAACCGGAGAGCTTCTTCGAACGCGCCGGGCTGGCGCAGCATGACCTGGGGCCGCTGGATGATCAGGCGGCGAGCGGCCTGCTGTGTTCCCGTTTCCCGGAGCTGGCGCCACGAGTAATCCAGCGGGTTCTGGCCGAGGCCCACGGGAATCCGCTCGCCCTGCTGGAGCTCCCGGCGGCGCTCAGCGACGCGCAACGCGCCGCGACCGTGGCGCTGCCTGTGGTCCTGCCGCTGAGTCGGCGCCTGCAGGGCCTGTTCGCTTCCCGGGCCTCAGCTCTGCCCGCACCGGCCCGCTGGCTGCTCCTGCTCGCGGTGCTGGACGGCAGCGGAGACCTGCGCACCCTGCAGGCAGCGGCCGGGCCGCAACAGATCGAAGACCTCGCTCCCGCCGAGCAGGCAGGGCTGGTGCGCGTCGATGATCGGACCGGCCGACTGGTCTTCCGCCACCCGCTGACCCGGTCCGCGATCATCGAGCTGTCCACCAGCGGCGACCGCCGCCGGGCCCACCGGGCACTGGCTGCCCAGCTGGCGGATCAGCCCGAACGCCGCGCCTGGCACCTCGGTGAAGCGGCCGTCGAGCCTGACGAGCAGGTCGCAGGCCTGCTCGAAGAGACGGCGCAACGGATCCTGCGACGCGCCGATGCGGTCGGTGCCGTGTCCGCGCTGCTGCGCGCGGCCGAGCTGAGCCCGGCGCGCGCTGACCGGAGCCGCCGACTCGCCCAGGCCGCCGCCGTAGGCGCGGCCTACAGCTGGGAGACCGACACGGGCTCCCAGCTGCTCAGTAGCATGGGCGAAGCCAACCCGGAGTCCGCCACGTACCTGCTCACTGCGGTCGCAGCCGCCTTCGTGCTCCTCAACGCGGACGGCGACGTCATCACCGCCCACCGCCTGCTAACCCAGGCCATCGAAGATCAGACCAGGCCCTACCGGATCAGCGATGCCGGGGTTTTCGAGGCGGTTTATGGCCTCTTCCTGATGTGCCGCCTTGGCGGACGGCCGGAATTGTGGATGTCCTTTCACGCCGCTATGAGCGGGTTCGCGCCGGATGTGCCCAAGGATCTATATCTGCTCGGTCAGACCTGCGCCGACCCGGTCCGTACCGCGGCCGGCGTTCTCCCCCTGGTAGACGCCACCATCGCCGGCCTGCGCAGCGAGACGGACCATCTGCGCATCCTGACGATTAGCTCAACCGCCCACTTCACCGACCGGCAGCCACGTTGCCGGGAAGCGGTATGGCGAGTGGTCCGCGAAGGCCGACGGGGCAGCGGTGTCGCTCCGCTGATCACTGCCCTGGATCATCTCGGTCTCGACGCCTGGTTGGCGGGCCAGTGGGACCAGGCGCAGGAACTGGCGGACGAAGGCCTCGAGCTAAGCCTGGCTCACGGCTATCCGCTGCTGACCTGGTCCTTCCGCTACCGCCAGGCGCTGATCGCCGCGACACGCGGCGCTTATGACGAGGCGCATACGCTGACGGACGAGATGCTGCGCTGGGCCGCGCCGAGACGAATCGGGCTGGCCGGCCTGGCAGCTCATCATGTGAGGTCGGTAGCGGCCCTAGGGCGGGGTGATCTCGAGGATGCCTACCAGCACGCCACGGCGATTAGCCCAGCGGGCGTCCTCGCCTCCCACGTTCCGCTCGCCCTGTGGGTGCTCCTGGACCTGGTCGAGGCCGCCGTCCGCACCGGCCGCCGCACAGAGGCAACCGCCCATGTCACCGCCATGCGCGACGCGGGCATCGCCGCGATCTCGCCCCGGCTGGCCCTGCTGGCCGCAGGGTCACAGGCGATCGCCGCGCCCGACAGCAGCGCTCTCGGGCTGTTCGAGGAAGCGCTCGCGATCCCCGGCGTTGACCACTTTCCGTTCGACCTGGCCCGGATGCAGCTCCTTTACGGCGAACGGCTGCGACGCGCCCGGGCCATGAAGGAATCGCGGCCGCATCTGGCTGCTGCCCTCGATATCTTCGAACGCCTCGGCGCCCGCCCATGGGCCAGCCGGGCGGCCGGCGAGCTCAGGGCAACCGGGCAAACCCAACCCCGCGCCGATCAGCCAGCGTCCGACTCGCTCACGCCGCAGGAACGCCAGATCGCGCTGCTGGCCGCCGCCGGCCTGACCAACAAGGAGATCGGCCAACGGCTTTTCATGTCACATCGGACGGTCGGAGCCCACCTGTACCAGATCTTTCCCAAACTCGGCATAACCACCCGGGCAGCGCTGCGCGACGCGCTCGCCTCCCAGCCCTCCGACCGCCACGGAGAGAATCGCAGCTAACCGTTACCTCAAAGAACCACCCGGCAGTCCCGGGGCCTCCGAGGAGCGACGCGGCACCGGCTGCAGATCGCCGCGACGTGACAGAACATCCGTTCTTGCGCGCCTTGGACAACCATCTAGTCGCCCGCTAGGACGTCCAGAACGGCGGATCACGCAGTGCATGCTAACGCTCCGTCGTTGGCGTCAGGCGCTCGCTGCGCTGGCCGTGGACCGGTTCGTGGACCGAGCCATCTGTGCAAACGGTGCAATTAGCGCCACCGGCGGCACGACTCCGTGGTATCCGTGCAGGTAGCGCACTCGGAGCGCCGCGCCAGGTTCCTCATAATCCGCCGATCGTGGGTTCGAGCCCCACCCGCCCCACGTAATACTTGATGAATAAAGATACGAAAAGCTTCGGCTGACCAGAGCCGACGGAATAGTATCTGAGAACATCCCTGGGATTATCCAAGCGTGCCCGTCCTTGCGGCGCGACATCATGGTTCGTGACGTATTTCGCTCGGAGCTCACCAGACCGCGCGGCGTTACCCTTGAGGGGTGACCAACGACGTGCTGACTATGGAGGGATTGCGCCGCCGCCGCGCAGAGATCTTCGGCGTCGCGCGGAAGCGGAGGGCTCGTCGGATCGCCGTCTTCGGTTCGGTCGCTCGAGGCGAGGCTCACCCAGACAGCGATCTCGATCTGCTCGTGGATTTCGAGCCAGGTGCGTCGCTCCTTGATCACATCGGTTTGTTCCAGGATCTGGAAGACCTCCTGGGTGTCGGAGTGGACGTCGTAGCGCGGAGTGCCCTCAAGCCCCGGGACGACCACATTCGCGCCGAGGCCGTGGATCTGTGACCAGAGGAGTCGATGACCTTCTGGCAGATCTTGCTGAGGCAGCCGATGCAGCAGCCGAACTGGTGAGACTTGGGAAGGAGCGCTGGGATGCCGAGCGCCTGCTGCGTCTCGCGGGCGAGGCCGTCATTGGCCGACTGGGCGATATTGCCACCAAGTTGCCTGACGAGGTCTTCAAGGCGACACCTGAGATTCCCTGGCGGGAGGTGAAGGGCATGAGGATCATCGCCGCGCACGCCTATCACCGAATCGACTATGACGAGCTCTGGGTCACTTTGCGCGACGACGTCCCGCGACTGGACCAGGCGATCAAGCACTGGCGTCAGACCCAAGCTTGATCGTGCTGAACCAGACCCGGGCCTGTGCCCACGGCACCAAGTCGTGCCGCCGGCGGTAACGCCTGTAGCGAACGTTCGGCAGTTGCCATGATGAGTCGTGGACCGGTTCGTGGACCGAGCCACCCGTGCGAACGGTGCAATTAGCGCCACCAGCGGCGCGACTCCGTGGTATCCGTGCAGGCAGCGC
Source organism: Streptosporangiaceae bacterium (assembly GCA_049284535.1). GTDB lineage: Bacteria > Actinomycetota > Actinomycetes > Streptosporangiales > Streptosporangiaceae > Palsa-504. The sequence goes on along the minus strand of JBAPYC010001362.1, from coordinate 5,817 downwards.
CGTGCTTCTCATAATCCGCCGGTCGTGGGTTCGAGCCGCACCCGCCCACCGCTGTGTAACCTGAATCAAGTTCGAAAGTCTCGACTGGCAATGGACGACTGCATCGCATTAGCGCCCCCGATAACGTCCGGAAGCCGACGGATGCATTTATCGTCCCGATCCCTTCACTCCAGCTCTAGGCCGTCGATCTGCGGAATGCCCTCACTTTTAGTTTCCGGCCCAGCCGCGGCCGAGGTGCTAAATCGACACCGTCTCGGCAGTGATGTCGTACATCACCCGGTAGCGGCCGGTGCGCAGCCGCTGTCGGTCAGGTGACCCATAGGGGAATGACCCAGCAGGGCCGGGCTCCTCGGCGGGCTGGGCGACCCGCGTCGAGCATCTGGCGGACCCCGTCGGGGTCGTCACGGAGGTACCCGGCGGCCTGGTCGATCGCCTGGGCCTCCCAGATGACCTGGAGGCTCACCTTGCCAGGCCAAGCCGTCCCGCCACCAGCACTACCTTCGGCTGCCTGGAAATTACTGTGGCGTGGGTTCCCTTGTCGGCTACCGCGTTTGGGTGATGGGCTGGCCTGGGGTGGGGCGGGCGGAACTCTGCGAGCCAGCGGCGCTCGTCTGGCTGCCCGGGAATGGTCGTAATCTCGATGCGGGTCGGGCTCAGTCCGCCGGCGCCGAACGCTTCAATCTCAGCTCGCCGCAGTGGCCAGGGCGGGAGCGGTGTGTCGGGCGTGTCGTCATGGTGAACGGCGGCAATGGCCAGCAGCGTTCCACCTGGTCCGACCAGACCGCTGACGTTGGCGATGGCCTGGCGGCGTCGGCACCCAGGGCGCAGCCAACCACCACCGCGCGCTGGCCAGCCCCTGAAAGTTCCTGCGCGCTGGCCCAGTGAACCAGCAGCGGATGAGGCTGGCGGCGTCTCCACGGGACCGGCACCTGCCCGCGCGCACCTGCGGCGTACAGGCGATCGAACCAGCCGGTCGGGTCGCCGGCGGCCAGCGACGCCGATGCCAGACGGGCCTCCTCTTCCTCTTCCAGGGCGCGCTGGGCGGCTTCCGCAGCCTCGTGCACAGGTTCACGGTGACTGGCGCACATGGCCTACCTGCCCGGTTCCACCAGACCTCCTGGAGTACCCACGGGTTGCCGCCTCGGCGGTCGGCCCGGGCCCGCGTCGATTACCTCGCGCACCTCGGCCTTGGTAGGTTGCATGCCGAAATCGGTGATGATCCAGGTCGCACCGGCCTGCGCCCATGGTTCCGTGTCGTCGCCCGGCGCGATGTCCACAACTACGTCGAACGGATTATCTGCCGGGCGCGCTTCCTGGATCTCGCCAGTCAGTTCAGCTAGCGCCTCCGGGCCTGGCAGGCCGATGGGGAACACGCCTTCCCAACGCCGTGCCCGTCGTACCGGCCGTCGGTGCGGCCAGACCGCGGCTACCCACACGGGGATCCTCGGCTGCTGCACCGGGACCGGCTGAAACTCCCCGGACCAGTACCTGACCAGATCATCGAGACCTTGATCCAGTAGCCGAGCCCGCTCGATTGGATCCACGACTTCCCCGAACGGTTCAAGTTCGCCGTTTCGCGTCCCGCCGAGGCCAACCCCGAGCGTAAGACGGCCCGAACTCAGCAGGTCCAGGGTGACTGTCTCCCTGGCCACCTTGTGCACGCGCCGCCGCGCTAGCGGGGTGATCAGCGGCCCTATCCGCAGGCTGCGCGTGGCGCACGCCACCGCCGCGAGTGCCACCCACGGATCGGCCACGGCCCGCACCGGCGCGCGATACACGATGTGGTCCCAGACAAAGAAGCCGTCCCAGTCACGCTCCTCCGCAGCAACCGCGAGCTCGGCCAAGATCCGTGGGTCGGCCAGCTCGCCAAACGGTGCCACGTAGATTGCTCGCTTCACGCGCCTGAGTCTATTGCCGTCAGCTGTTGCCCTTTTGGCCCGTCGCAGAGCGGCAACCGGTCGCTGGCGACACGCAGTTGATGGCCACGCGTTCGCCGCGGACATCGGTCAGGTAGACGAGCATCAACAGGCCTCGCTGGACGGTGCGCGGCCCCGGCGGCTCGCCGGTGAACTCCCACCCGTCGAGGAGGATCATCGATTCGCGGACGGTCAGTTCCCGGCTACCTGACGGACCGCTGCCGGGGCGGCAGGTGGCAGGTCGTCAAGCAGGTCACTGGTGACGGGTTCCCAGTGCCAGTCAGCCACCCGCGACCTGGCGGTAGGCCGCTTGGACGATCTCGGCGGCTTCCCGAAATGCCTAGTCCCGGACAGCAGGGTCGCCGTCGGCGAGGGCTCGTTCGGCGACGTGGAGCCGGGCGGCGACCGAGGGTCGTGCTCCGGACTTACGCCAACACTACAGCGGGCACAGGCCGCACCAGGGCCCGGCACCAGCCCGATCATGACGAACCGGTTGTCATACCGCTGGACGTGCTAGTGCAGTACCGTCGGCCTCTCTGTCAGCTGCTCGAATCGGTGGGCGGCAGCTTATGCCCGGTCTATCCGCACGATGGTGATCAGGTTCCCTTCGACCTCGTACAGTACCCGGTAAGGGCCGACGCGCAGCCTACGGTAGGCGCCGCGGACGAACGCGCCCGGAGGCGCTGAATCGTCAGCTAAGGCTTCCACGGCGCGGTTGACGGCCAGCATCCCGGCCTGGTCGGCCATGAAGCGGACGAAGGTCGCCTGTGCGATCTCTGACCATATGATCCTCACCGGGAGCCGCCAAACACCTCAGCCATGAACTCGTCGTGCGACTTCAGGCCCGGCCGCCCAGCCGCCTTCCACGCCTCGTGCTCGGCGATGGCGGCGTCGATCTCGGCTTCCTCGACCTGCTCGGCGGATGCGCGGTCTCGCAGGGCCTTCAGCGTGTGGTACTCGTGCACCGGAACCACCACGGCGGTTTCGCCACCGAGACGGATGACGTCGTGACTGTCCTGCTCTGAAGGCTGCGCGCTCATGCCACGATGCTAGCTCGCCGCACTGTCAGCCCGGCCGTCTGGACGGCGGGGGCGCGCCGAGACACCACGGTTAGTTATGTTCGGGATCGCATCGGCTGGGCCTCTGGCCCCTGACGCACCGAACATACCAGCCGCAATATTACGTACAGTAACAGGACAAAGGGATCGGGCGCCGAGGCCGTGGACCGGCTCGTGGACCGAGCCATCGGTGCAACCAGGGCAATCGGGGCCATCAGTGGCACAACTCTGTCGTATCCGTGCTGGTAGTGCGTACGGTGCAGGCGGCCGTACTTCTCATAATCCACCGGTCGTGGATTCGAGCCCCACCAGCCACGCGCGGCTGCCCGCAAACTCCGCCTGTCAGGTGTGTAGGTCGAAGACTTCGACCTCGCATCGTGCTACACCGCTGCGTTTGACCCGCGCATCGGCGGTGATCAAGGGGACGTGGAGCGCTTCGGCCAAGGCGACATACTGAGCGTCGTAGGCGGACAGGTTGGTATGAAGGGTCTTAAAGCGAGGCCACAAGGGCAGCACGTCCTGCCGTTCGACGGGGAACGCACGGTAGTTGGAGAGCGCGGCGTCGGCTTCTCTTTCCGAGATTTTCTTTCCGCGTATGAGCCCGAGAAGCGCTGAGATGACCTCTCCGTCGAGCACATACGGCGCATACAGGGTCTGCGCTGCGGTCACCCGGCGAGCGACCGCATCTCCGGTCTGCGTCTTCGCTGCCAGCAGTTCGATCATGGCCGAGCAGTCGATGACGGTCAACGTCCGGTTCGTCCCTCGTCGATTGCGGCGAGGATGTCGTCGGTGCTGATGTCAGCGGTCGCCTGCCTCCGGGCCTGCTCTACAGCCTCCGCAACAGTGGGCCTGGCGGCCTCGCGCTCAATCAAGCTGCGGAGGTAAGCCTGCAAAGACTGGTCGGCCTGAGCCGCGCGAATCTTCATCGTGCGTACGGCGTCTTCGGACACGTCTCGGATGGTAAGCGCAGTCATGAATGCATATTATCATCATTGACTGCATAGTGCAGTCACATATGCGCCGCGTGAGGCCGGCATCTCCATCAGCATCGTCGGCGCAATGAAGTGCCCCGGACCTGCCTGCCATCCGCTCCGCCGGGCAAAGGCCGCCCCCGAAGCTGCGGAACCGCCCATGGCCAGCCCGGCTACCCCGGTCCTGCAGGTGCTGATCTTCTCCAATACCAGCCTCCCGAGCAGGAGTTCAGCGCCCAGACGGGAAAGATCAGCCGCGTCGCCAGCTACGATCGCAACACCCGCAGTTGGTACACCTGGATTCCCCTCGACTGCGCCGAACAGGCCGCCGAGATGCTCACCACCCTGTTCGAGACCGCCCGCCTTCACGGTGCCACGATCCAGGTGCTAGCCCAGCCCGCAGGGGAGAGCAGCCAATCCGGGCAGGTGCCATGACTCCACCGCAGCGGCTTGTCCGTCCGGCGCTAGATGGGGCCGAGGACCTCCTGCGCACCCGGCTACCTGCGCACCCGGCGACCAGGACGCCCAGGCAACTGGCCGACCTGCGCGGGGGAGCCGCCAATGCCTTAAGACCCCTCTGGAGAGAGGTGGCCTCGTTTGAGCGAGACCCGAGCCATAGCGGCCGCGTCACGACTCGCGGCGGTTAGCCGATGGACCGCACAGCTGACGTCTCCCTAAGGGCCTCGGCGGCGCGCGGAAGCGAAGGGCGAAGGGCTCGTCGGATCGCCAATCGTCTGCCGCGCGCATCGAGAAGCAGGTCTTACTCCACAGACTCGCGCGCCGGGAACGTGATGTGGGCTGCTGCTTGTCGGCGGACGCGCTTAGGCTGGCCGAGACGGCGACCTACAGGAGAGCTGCTGATGACTGCGCCGGATGCCGGGCGATCTCAGGTCCTGCCTCGCCCGGCCTGCATGCCGACGGCGATCCGGGCCGTGCTGGCCGCCAATGCCGATGGCGACGTCCTCCAGCGGTATGACGAGGAGCTGGAGGCGGCGTTCGAGCAGGCCCGCGAGCAAGGTGACGTGACACCGCTGGTGCAGACGGTCAAGCTGGTGGTTCGAGGCGGAGGCCTGGCGTGACCCCCAAGCGCGGCGGGAGTTCATAGCCCGCCTCGACAGCTAACCGAGTCGAGGGTCATCCGCCTGCGGAACAGCGGATGAGCCGGGAGGAGATCCGGGCCCAGTTCGGCGTCTGACGCGTGTACCGGTGGGAGCTGGATGGTCTGGCTCAGCAGGAGTCCGCCCACACTGCATTTCAGCCCAGACGGCGGGGGGCCTGGTCACGTTCCTGGTGTATCCGTCTGATGATCTTGTGCTTGTAGTCAAGATCCAGTGGCTCGGCGGTTAGCAACGTTCGGCTCCCTTGGGCGGCCCTATGCCATCGGGCGTGGGCGCGCTGGTCGGCCAGGCGGTCGTAACGTTCTGTGACGGCATCCGGTGATCGCCATGGTGGGGCGTGGACCGGTTCGTGGACCGAGTCACCCGCGCAAACGGTGCAATGAGGGCCACCGGCGGCACGACTCCGTGGTATCCGTGCAGGTAGCGCACTCGGAGCGCCGGGCCGTACTCCTCATAATCCGCCGGTCGTGGGTTCGAGCCCCACTCGCCCCACCTAACCTGGCCTGGCGTTTCTCACCGTGCTTCCCTTTTGGGCGGGGACGCTGGTTGCGTTCTCGGTTGCGGTCCCAGCTTGGCCGTGCTGCGGGATTCATCCGGGGTGTTCTCGGCGAAAAGGTCACGCAGGACGCTAAGGGCGGTGTCCTGGACGCGGGTGACCAGGGACGGCCGAGTCGGCCATGCGGCCTCGGCATTGGCGGGTTTCATCGTGCTATCGCGCACTGAACCGCACTGGCCGTATCTAGGGTGGTCCGTC
>JBAPYC010001361.1:0-2676 GCA_049284535.1 Streptosporangiaceae bacterium | reverse complement strand
TCCGCGACGCGCACACCCTGGCCGCGGCCGAGCGGCGGCGGCGCGGCGAGCTTCGCGAGCAATATGACGATGCCGCCGCGTCGTGCGCCCAGCGGCAGGACGAACTCGACGAGGCGGTCCGCAGCGCGGAAGAGTTCGGGCGCGACGTCGGCCTGCCCGCCGAGCCGGGCGAGCTCGCCGGGGTCAAGGCCGGGGTGGACGCGTTCCGGCTGGCCCTGGCCGGGCTCTGGCCGGCCGCCGAGGCGTGCCAGGAGGCGGCCCGGGCCGCGGACGAGGCCGCGGACGAACTGGCTGACAGCGCCGAGCGCCTGGCCGATGCGGCGGGCGCCGCGGCCACCGCCCGGCAGGAGGCGTCGGCCGCCCAGGTGACGTATGAGGAGCTGATGGCGACCGCCGGGGCCGCGGTCGAGGAACTCTACCGGCAGCTGGCCGAGGTCCGGCAGGACCTCGAACGGCGGAACGGGGACGAGAAGGCCGCCCGGGCCCGGGAGCAGCAGGCGGTGAGCGACCGCGGCAAGGCCGACGGCAAGCGGGAGACCCTGACCGCGGAGATCGAGGAGGCGGCCCGGACCCGGGACGCCGCGGTCGCGGAATTCCAGTCGTTCGCCGCCACCGGGCTGCTGCGCGTCGCGCTGCCCGCCCTCGAGGTGCCGGACATGGCCCAGCCGTGGGCACCAACGCCGGCCGTCCTGCTGGCCCGGGCCGTGAACGCCGAGCTGGAGTCGGTGGACGACGCGGACGGCCCGTGGGACCGGATCCAGAAGCGGGTGACCGAGGAACACAAGCTCCTGGCCGACGCGATGGCCCGGCACGGGCATTCGGCCGGGCTGTCGCTGAGCGAGGGCGTCATCGTCGTCGACGTGGTGTTCCAGGGCCGCAGTCACGACATTCCCGGGCTGGCCGCGGCGCTCGGCGAAGAAGCAGACCAGCGGGCCCGGCTGCTGTCCGCCCGGGAACGGGAGATCCTGGAGAACCACCTCCTCAACGAGGTGGCCGGCACTCTGCACGAGCTGATCACGGCGGCGGAGGCCGAGGTCAGGGGAATGAACGACGAGCTGGACTCCCGGCCGACGTCGACCGGCATGAAACTGCGGCTGGTCTGGAGGCAGGCGCGGGACGCGCCGGACGGCCTGGATCAGGTCCGGCACAAGCTCCGGCAGACGATCGACGCGTGGTCGGCCGGGGACCGGGCCGCCGTGGGGGAGTTCCTGCAGCAGCGCATCGCCACCGAGCACGCCGGCAATCCCGCGGCCGGCTGGGCCGAGGCGCTGACCGCTGCGCTGGACTACCGCCGGTGGCACGAGTTCGTGATCCAGCGCTACCAGGACGGCCAGTGGCGCCCAGCTACCGGCCCCGCCTCCGGCGGCGAGCGGGCCCTGGTCGCCTCGGTTCCGCTGTTCGCCGCGGCGTCGGCGCACTACAAGTCGGCCGGCAACCCGTACGCGCCGCGGCTCATCGCGCTGGACGAGGCCTTCGCCGGAGTCGACGACGACTCCCGGGCCAAATGTCTCGGCCTCCTGGCCACGTTCGACATGGACGTCGTCATGACCAGCGAGCGGGAATGGGGATGTTACCCGCAGGTTCCCGGGCTGGCCATCTGCCACCTGCAGCGACAGGACGGCATCGACGCGGTCCTGGTCACGCCGTGGCGCTGGGACGGCCGGGAACGCCGTCCCGCCCAGCAGGCGGCCGTGTGACCGAAGCCGGCGCTGGCCTGGACCGCCTGAACCGCCTGCACCGGCTGCTTGGCGGCGAGCCGCTCGCGTGGCTGGTGCGGCGGGCGCGGGACCGCCTGGAGACGGGACGTCCGCTGACTGGCATCGTGACCTTGCCCGGTGCCAGCGAGGAGCAGCGGCGCGCCGCCGAACGCCTGACCGGAAGGCCAGCCCGCTCCGGGTCGTCACTGTCGGTGTCGCTGGCGGAGGTCGACCGCATCCTGCGGGACAGCGGCGCCGCGCCGGGCGGCCTGGCTGAGGCGGTGACGCAGCTGACCGGCCCGCTCCGCGATCGCCACCGCGAACGGGCCGATCTGGCGGCGGCCTGGGAGGACGCCTTCGCGGCGCTGGACGCCGCCATCGACGGCCGGGAAGCGCTGACGCCGTGGCGGTCCTGGCTGGACGCGACCGGTGTGGTGCGGCGGCTGGCGGCCGAACCCGAGCGGGCCCGGCTTCTCCTCGCGCAGGTCGCGGCGGTACTCCAGCGGCTACCCTCACCCGGCATTCCGATCGGCCGGCTAGCCGCCGAATGCTGCGGTGATGCGCACGCCCTGGACGACGGGCGCCCGGTAGGCACGCTGGCGCTGTCGGCGGTCCGCGCGCTGGCCGGCCTGCCATTCGCGGCGGAACCGAGCGCTGAGGGCCGGCGCGCCGCCTGGGCCGCCGTCGGAGTCCACCTCGACGAGCTCTCGTCGCTGGTGCTCTGCCTCGGGCTGCCCGGTGACGTGCGCACGCCCCTGGGCCGTGTGCTGGCGGCGTGCCGGGAAGCGGGAGAGCCTGCCGTGCTCACGCTCCGTCAGCTCCGCCGCCACACCGAACCCCTGAACCCGGGACTCCTGAGCCCGGGGCCCCTGAACCCGGGGCCCCTGCCAGTCGCCCGGGTGCGGATCTGCGAGAACCCGCTCGTGGTCGCGGCGGCCGCCGACGAGCTGGGGGCCCGCAGCCAGCCGCTGGTCTGCGT
>JBAPYC010001360.1:0-12561 GCA_049284535.1 Streptosporangiaceae bacterium | reverse complement strand
GCGGCGGCACAGCCGCTGGTCATGACGGTGAGCAGCGCGCTCACCAGGGCAGGAATGATCACGGCCAGGGCCGCCCCCCGAAGTCTCATGCCCTGAAGACGCAGCCGTGGTCTGACCGGTTGCAGCCACAGGGGCACAATCCGGTCACGTCCCGCCAAGGATCGTGGATATTTTTAGCTTCGCGGAGCTTTGGGGGGACTATCGTCCACCAGATGTTCCGGGATAAGGGGATCGCAGGGCCTGGTTTCGCGTTCGAGTCGGGGTGGCAGCGTGGAAGGCTTACTGACTTCCGCGGTGTCAGATGGTGGTGCTGCGGCGCTCGATGAAGATGACATCGCGCCAGCGGCCGTGGTGGCAGCCGATGCGTTCCCTGGTGCCGACGATGCGGAATCCGGCGGCCCGGTGCAGGGCCGTGCTGGCGGTGTTCTCGGGGAAGATCCCGGACTGGATGGTCCAGATCCCGGCTGCTTCGGTGGAGACGATCAGGGTGTCCAGGAGGCGCCGGCCGGCGCCCTGGCCGCGTGCGGCGGGGTGGACGTAGACGGAGTGCTCGACCACCCCGGCGTAGACGGGGCGCGCTAAGACCGGGGAGGCGGCAACCCAGCCCAGGACGCTGTTCCCGGCGATAGCGACGTAGCGGTGCGCGGGGAGCCGAGCTGCGGTGAAGGCTTCCCAGTCCGGGGCGCGGGTCTCAAAGGTGGCGTTGCCTTCGTCGATACCGGCCTGGTAGATGGCCAGCACGGCGCCGGCCGGGTCCTACGTCGGGTGCATCGCCGGGGCGCTGTCCCGTACCGAGTACCTGGAGGGCCTGGCGGCAGCGGGTTTTGCCGACGCGTCGGTGACCTTCACCCACGAGGCGGCACCGGGGATGCACTCCGCCATCATCCAGGCCGTCAAGCCGACCGGGGCGTAAGCCCGGCGACCCACGCGGAGTTTTCTGCGGGCTAAGCTCCGCGGGCGTTTTCTGCGGACTAAGCTCCGCGGGCGGCGCGGCCGCGCTGGCGGCCGCGCTCCTTGGCGTCCAGCACGGTCTTGCGCAGCCGGACGGCCGCGGCGGTGACCTCGACGCACTCGTCGTCGTTACAGAACTCCAGGGCCTGCTCCAGGCTGAGCAGCCGGGGCGGGACGAGGCGCTCGAGTTCCTCACCGGTGGACTGGCGGACGTTGGTCACCTTGCGCTCGCGGCAGATGTTAACGTCCATGTCGTCGGTCCGTGAGTTCTCGCCGACGATCATGCCCTCGTAGACCTCGGTGCCCGGGGTGACGAACAGCGATCCGCGTTCCTGCAGGTTGAACATCGCGTACGCGGCCGCGCTCCCGGACCGGTCGGCGACCAGGGATCCGTTCAGCCGGCCGCGCATGGCACCGGCCCACCGCTCGTAGTCCTCGAAGACGTGGTGCGCGATCCCGGTGCCGCGGGTCTCGGTGAGGAACTGGGTGCGGAAGCCGATAAGGCCGCGGGCGGGAACGATAAACTCCATCCGGACCCAGCCGGTGCCGTGGTTGGTCATGGTTTCCATCCGGCCACGGCGGACCGAGACCAGCGAGGTAACCGTGCCGAGGTATTCCTCGGGCACGTCCACCGAAAGCCGCTCTACCGGCTCGTAGACGGTCCCGTCGATCTCGCGAGTGACCGCGGAGGGCCGTCCCACGGTCAGCTCGTATCCTTCCCGCCGCATCGTCTCCACCAAGATGGCCAGCGCGAGCTCACCCCGGCCGCGTACTTCCCAGGTGTCCGGCCGGTCGGTGGGCAGCACGTCGAGGGAGACGTTGCCGACCAGTTCGCGGTTGAGCCGGTCGCGGACCAGCCGGGCGGTGACCTTGGAGCCGGGGGTGCGGCCGGACAGCGGCGCGGTGTTCACGCCGATCGTCATGGAGATCGCAGGCTCGTCCACCGTGATCAGCGGCAGCGGCCGCGGGTCGTCCACGTCGGCCAGTGTCTCCCCGATCATGATGTCGGGGATGCCGGCGATGGCCACGATGTCACCGGGGCCAGCCTTGTCGGCCTGGACCCGGTCCAGCGCCTCGGTCAGGTACAGCTCGGAGATCTTGACCTTCTCAATCGACCCGTCCCGGCGGCACCAGGCGACCTGCTGGCCACGGCGCATCACGCCATTGCGGATCCGGCACAGGGCGATGCGGCCCAGGTAGGAACTCGCGTCGAGGTTGGTCACATGGGCCTGCAGCGGCGCGTCGGGATCGTAGGCCGGGACCGGCACGGTGGCCTTGATCACCTCGAACAGCGGCTCCAGGTTCTCCGAATCCGGCATCTGGCCATCGGCGGGCCGGTTCAGCGAGGCCCGTCCGGCCCTGGCCGAGGCGTACACGATGGGGAACTCGATCTGCTCCTCGGTCGCATCCAGGTCGATGAACAGCTCGTAGCAGGCGTCCACGACCTCGGCGATGCGGGCGTCGGGCCGGTCCACCTTGTTGACCACCAGGATCACCGGCAGCCCGGCGGCCAGCGTCTTGCGCAGCACGAACCGGGTCTGCGGCAGCGGGCCCTCGCTGGCGTCGACGAGCAGCAGCACGCCGTCCACCATGGACAGGCCGCGCTCGACCTCGCCGCCGAAGTCCGCGTGCCCCGGCGTGTCGATGATGTTGATGGTCAGGCCGCCGTGCTGCACCGCGGTGTTCTTGGCCAGGATCGTAATGCCCTTTTCGCGCTCCAGGTCACCGGAGTCCATCACCCGCTCGTTCACGTGGGCGTTGGCACGGAAGGCACCCGACTGCCTCAGCATCGCGTCGACCAGGGTGGTCTTGCCGTGGTCGACGTGCGCGACGATAGCGACATTGCGCAGGTCGTCGCGGGTAGCGAGGGTGGCCAGCTCGGCCTGGTACTGGTGCTGCACGGGCATGCGTGATCTCGTTCGTTCGGCGTCCGGGATGCGTCATCCGACCGGATGACTCCTTCAGTGTAGTGAACACTCCGCAGCCCGTGGTTAGTCCGCCGAGCCCTCAGCCCGATACGGAGCCGTAGCTGACCCAGGACGGCCTGTGGTCCAGGACCGCGGCCCAGGCCGGCTCCACGTCGTCGAAGGACAGGAACGGCAGGTCGGGTGGCCCGAGGCCGGCTTCGGCGGCGAGCTCGCCGACCCGGGCGATCTGGGCCTCGATCACCTGCCTGCCGAACTCCGCGGTCGCCTCGTGCGCGTCGGGGTTCTGGGCGAACCGGCCGAGCGGGTCGGACGAGACGCGGTCCAGCCGCCTCATGTCGACCAGATCGGGCCGGATGTACAGCAGCTGGCTGAGCTCGTACCTGCCCGCGTGGTCACCGGGGAAGGTGCCGCGGACGAGCTCGGGGTCGCTGCGGACGACCACGGGGACTCCGGCGATCTTGGTGAACTCCTCGGCCACCAGCCGCAGGTCGCCCTGGGCGCCGTTCTGCCCGGACAGCACCATGACGGCGCGGAAGCCCGCGTTGACGCAGGCGCGGAGCTGGAACAGCAGCGTGCGCATGACGACGTCGGGCGGGAGGGCGCCCAGGCGCGGGTTGACCTCGCCGACGACCTCGGTGAGCCAGGTTCCGTGGAAGCCGGTCTCGTGAATGTGGTAGGTCTGCGACGGCGCCACGATGCCGCCGAACCGGGCGGCCGCGGCGTCGCAGATGTACTCAGCCTTGATCATGTCCAGGCCGAACGCGGCCGCGTGCCCGTGCGGCTCGCACATGCCCATGGGCAGGTACGCCAGCGGCCGTTCGGCCAGCCGGCGGTGGAACTCCTCGGGCTTGAGTTCCTCCCACCGGACGGCCGTGGGGGTGGCAGGCCCGGCGCTCACTGGGCTACCCCGATCCGGGCCACCTCGTCGCGGGCCGCGAGCGTCCAGGCGTCGCGGTTGGACAGGTTGATCTCGAACCGGTGCGAGGTCCGCAGCTTCCAGAACAGCTCGTCGGATAGCTGGTCCTCATCGGTGGCGGCGACGTTCATCCGCGCGTACTCCTCGACGTGCATAGACGTGATGGCCGTGGTGACGCCGGGATCGTGGATCGCGAACTTCACCGCCAGGGCGGCCAGCGAGGAGGCGTCCCCGGGAACGTAGGGACGCAGCGCATCGACCTTGACCATGTAGGACTTCCGCGGCACGGTCCAGTCGAAGTAGCCGTGCCGGAAGTCACCGGGCGGGAACTCGGCGTCCTCGGTGAGGAAGCCGGTCAGCCCGCCCTCGTCGAGGATGCACCGGGCGATGACCGCCACGTTGTTCGCCTGGCAGATCGGGATCAGCGTGTCCAGCGGCTCGCTGGCGAAGATGTTCAGGATCGTCTGCACCGAGTCGATCAGGCCGCTGCGAACCAGCGAGATCGCGCTGTCATGCCGGTGGTCCGGGATGGAGATGCCGACCGAGCGGGCCTTGCCGCTCTGCTTGAGCTGCTGCAGCTCCTCCATCCAGTAGCCGTCGTGACCCCAGGTGGGCCAGTACAGGTGCAGCTGCAGCAGGTCCACCTGGTCCAGGCCGAGCTCGCGCAGCGACGTCTCGCAGCTCTGCGTGACCCACCCTTTGGGGAAGACCTCCTGGACCGGCGGGGGCGCGGCGAACTGATGCTTCGGGCCGACCGGCTGGACCTTGGTCGCCACGAACGGCCTGGTCCCGGACCACGATCGCAGGGCCGTTCCCAGGACCTCCTCGCTTCGCCCGTAGGCGCGGGCGGTGTCGACGACGTTGACGCCCAGGTCCAGAGCCGTGTGCAGGGCCCGGACGGCGTCGCCGTCATCGACCGGGCCGAACCAGCCGGCGAAGCCCATGGCCCCGAACCCGAGCACGCTGAGCCGGTCGCCGGTGGCCGGGAACACGCGGTATTCCATGATCTGCAGCTCCGTAAATCCGAGTTGGTTGCGGTCACAGGTCCAGGACGAGACGCGAGGTGCACGAGCGCGACACGCAGATCATCATGCAGTCCCCGGCCCGGCGTTCGTCCTCGTTGAGCACGGAGTCGCGGTGGTCCGGCTCACCTTCGAGGACGGGGGTCTCGCAGGTGCCGCACGTCCCTTCGGCGCAGGAGGACAAGACGCCGACACCGGCCTCCTCCACCACGGACAGGATCGACCTGTCAGGTGGCACGGTGAGCGTGAGCTCGCTGCGCTGCAGGACGAGCTCGAAGGCCTCGGCCCGGGCCGGCTCGCCTTGCGGTTTGGGCGCGAACCGCTCCAGGTGCAGGGAGCGCGGCGGCCAGGCGCCGCAGCGCTGCTCGACCGCTGCGAGCAGCGGCTCGGGACCGCAGCAGTAAATGAGCGTCTCGGGCTGCGGGGTGCCGAGCAGGGCGTCGAGCGGCAGCAAGCCGGTCTCATCCTGCGGGAGGACCGTGACCCGGTCCCCGTACTGCGCCAGCTCACCGAGAAAGGCCATGGAGGCGCGTTGCCGGCCGCCATAGACGAGCCGCCAGAGGGCACCGGCCGTCTCGGCGGCCCGGATCATCGCGAGGATCGGCGTGATGCCGATGCCGCCGGCAATGAACAGGTACCGCGGCGAGGCGACCAAACCGAAGTTGTTGCGCGGGCCGCGTATCCGGACCACGTCGCCAGCCTGGAGGCGGTCGTGCACGTACCTGGAGCTGCCGCGGCCGTCCTGGTCGCGCAGGACGCCCACGCGGTACTCGTGATGATCGGCTGGGTCGCCGCACAGCGAGTACTGCCGCGTGGGCGCCTGGTCCAGGATCAGGTCGACGTGGGCGCCGGGCTCCCAGGCGGGCAGCGGATGGTCGTTGACCTCGCGCAGCGCGAGCGTGACGACCCCGTCGGCGGCCTCCTGCTTGACCGCGACCCTGGCCTCGGCGACAAACTCCGAGGCGACCAGGGTGACACTCGTGGTCCGGTGCCGCACGGCCTCCACGTGCCCAGGGTGCTCAGCTTCCGGGCGCCGTCCTGGGCCGCCGAAGGTCACCGGCAGCTTGGCCCACACGTACATATTGGGCGAGCTGGGATAGAACGCCGGCGGTCCGGCCAGCTGATAGTCCCCCAGCACGGGGAGCGCTTCCTCCAGTGCGATCCTCGCCTCCAGGCGGGCCAGCGGAGCGCCCAGGCAGCCGTGGACGCCCTCGCCGAACCCCAGGTGACGGGACCGGCTCCGGGTGATGTCGAAGGTGTCGGGGTCGGGGAACTGCCGCTCGTCGCGGTTGGCGGCCCCGGTCACCAGCACCACCCGGTCGCCGGCCGGGATGGTGACCCCGTGAAACGTCACCTCCCGCATGGCGGTTCGCGCGGTGAGCTGCAGCGGCGTGATGAAGCGCAGGGCTTCCTCGATGGCTGCGGGGATGAGCGATGGATCCTGCTGGAGCAGCGCGCGCTGCCCGGGGTTCTCGGCCAGCAGCTTGAACAGCGTGCCGGTCAGCCCGGCGGTGGACTCCACCCCGCCTAGGTACAGAACCAGCATGAGCCCGCTGACCTCCGAGACCGGCGTGACCTCTTCATGCACGAACGGCTCGCCGCCGATGTCGGCGCGGACGAAATGCGTGACCAGGTCGTCGCGCCCGTGGCGGCGGCGCTCCTCCAGCAGGTCGATGAAGTACTGCTGGACCCCTGCCGTGGCCGCCCTGGCCACCGGGGTCAGGTGCGGCGTGCCCGGTACGCGGTCTTTCAGCTCGTGCGTCCAGCGCTCCAGCTGGTCACGCCTGGCCAGCAGCTCAGGGTCTGGATCGCGCCGGCTCGGCAGGCCCATCACGTGGAAGAAGACGTCGAACGGCATCGGCCAGGCCAGGCCCTGGGCCAGATCGGCGGCACCAGAGTCCCGCCACGAACCGATCAGGTCCCGGACCACGGTGCGGATGCCCACCTCGAGCTCGGCCACCCGTCTCGGCAGGAAGTATGGCTGCACGATCCGGCGCACCTGGTCGTGCCGGGGGTTGTCCATGTTCGGCAACGACCCCGGCGGAGCCTGCTCCAGCGCGCTGTCGTCGATATCCATGCCCTCGAAGCTGCGGAAGGTATCCGGATCGAGGATGGCCGACCGCACGTCCTCGAACCGGGTCAGAGCCCACCACCCGAACTTCTCGCTGTGGTAGACCGGCGCCTCGTCACGCATCCAGCGGTACACCGCGAATGGGTCAGATGTGTAGAACTCTGGCGCGAACGGGTTGTACTCCATCGCGGTGCTGACCGTCATGAACATCTCCTGACAACCGGGGAGCGCTGAGGTATAGATGGCTCCGGGAGGCCCGACGGGCGGTCTTTGCTAGGCGGCCTTGAGGTAGAAATCCGGGCGCTCGGGCATGGTCACCGCGGTGCGCTGGCCGCTGCTCAGCGCGGCGAGGGCGGCATCGGTGACCGCCGCGGCGGCGTACCCGTCCCACGCGCTCGGGCCGGTCGCGGTGCCAGCGGCCACCGCGTTCAGCCAGTCCTGGAGCTCGGTGTCGTAGGCGCGGATGAACCGGTCCCGCCAGTCGACGGGGACGCGGCCGCCGTGCCGGTTCCCGCCCCGCACGATCACCTCGCTGACGTCGGCCAGCGCCACGGTGCCGGTCTCGCCGACGACCTCGCCGCGGACGTCGTAGCCGTAACGGGCGTTGACGAACAGCTCGTCGTCGACGAGCGCGCCGCTGGCCAGCTCGAGCAGCAGGATGAGCGGATCCTGGACACCGTCGGGAGCGTGGCCGCTGCGGCGGGGGGTGAGCACGCTGGCGGCCACGATCTCCTCGCCGAACAGCCACCGGACGATGTCGATCTCGTGCACGGAGGAGTCACTGATGATCATGTCGGTGGTGAAGCCGTACGGCGGCGCCGAGGGGTTGCGGTGCGCGCAGTGCATCAGCAGCGGCGTGCCGATGCTGCCGTCGTCGATGGCCGCCTTCATGGCCAGATAGCCCGGGTCGTAGCGGCGCATGAAGCCGACCTGGACCAGCCGGCGGCCGGCCGCCATCTCGGCGTCCATGATCCGCAGGCAGGCATCCGAGGACGGAGCGAGCGGCTTCTCGCAGAACACCGGCTTGCCCGCGCCGATCGCCGCGACGACCTGCTCCTCATGCGCCGGGCCCCAGGAGGCGACCAGGACCGCGTCCACCTCCGGGGCGGCCACCAGCTCCTGGGCGGTGGCGTAAATAGACACGCCGGGCAGGCCCGCCGCGACCTGCCCGGCGCGCGCTTCGTCCACGTCGTTCACGGCCACCACGGCACCGCCGGTGATGACCTCGGTGATCCGGCGGATGTGGTCCTGGCCGATCATCCCGGTGCCGATCACGCCGACGCGGACAGTCATCTGTTACTCCTCTTTACACCGACTCTGAGATGCCGACGCCGACGCTGCGCAGATAGTCATAGGTGCGCTGGGCGATCGGCTTGGGCTTGTCGAAGGGGGCCGGGTACATGTCCTGCTCGACCACGACGAACACGTCCCGGTTCAGCTCCTGCAGCGCCTTGGCCACGTCCACCACCACGGGCTCGCCGAGCGGCGGCTCACAGCTGGCGCCCATGGCCACGGCCTGGCCGAAGGCCAGGTTCTCCCGCTCGGCCTGGGCCACGATGGCCGGGTCCATCTGCTTGATGTGCACGTACCCGATGCGGTCGGGATAGTCGTTGATGATGGCCACGTTGTCCGCGTGCCGGTAGGCCAGGTGGCCGGTGTCCAGGCAGAGCGAGACGAACCGGGGGTCGGTGTCGTCCAGGAACCGCCCGGTCTGGGCCTGGGTCTCCACGTGGCTGTCCGCGTGCGGGTGGAACTCCAGCCGCAGCCCGTACTCCTCGGCGGTCAGCCGGCCCAGGTCGTTGGCGGCCCGGATCATGGTCCGCCACTGCTCGTCATCGAGCTCGGCGGCCTCGAGGTAGGCGCCGGTCTTGTCGTCGCGGTAGCCCGGCACCGGCACGAAGATCACGTGCCGGCCGCCGACCGCCGCGGTCAGCTCGCACACCTGCCGGGTGACCCGCTCGATGTCCGGCCAGTCGCCGGGACGGTGCAGGCCGCTGTGGCCGTGCACGGTACCGCCGGCCACCGACAGGCTGCGCTGGGCCAGCTCGTCGGCCAGCCGGGCCGGGTCAGCAGGCAGATAGCCGAACGGGCCGAGTTCGAGCCAGTCGTATCCCACCTCCGCCACCTCGTCGAGGAAGCGGTGCCAGGGGGTTTGCAGCGGGTCGTCGGCGAACCACACCCCCCAGGAGTCGGGGCAGGTGCCGAGCCGGAGGCGCGCGGCGTTGCGCGCCTCCGGCGTGGCGGTCGGGGAATCAGTCATGGCTCACAGCGGCGTCCGAGCCCGGCTCGCGACGGCTGCCGCCGATCCCGAGCTCCGAGACGTCCTCTTCCAGGAGGTGGCCGACGTCGGCGGCGGCGCCGCCTTCGCCTTCCAGCTCGTGTGAGAGCTGCTCCAGTTCCTCGCCACCGGCCATCAGGCCGGTGAGCTGGTCCCGGGTGATCTGGCTCTTCTCGTAGTAGCCGAGCGACCGGCCGCGCTTGAGCAGCATGAACCGGTCGCCCACCGGGTAGGCGTGGTGCGGGTTGTGGGTAATGAAGATGACGCCCAGGCCGCGCTCGCGGGCCTGGATGATGTACTTCAGCACCACCCCGGACTGCTTCACGCCCAAAGCGGCGGTCGGCTCGTCCAGGATCAGCACCTTGGCGCCGAAGTACACCGCCCGGGAGATGGCCACGCACTGGCGCTCCCCGCCGGACAGCGTGCCGATCGGCTGGTCGACGTCGCGCAGGTCGATGCCCATGGCCAGCAGCTCGGACTTGGTCTTGTCCTTCATAAAGCCGATGTTCAGGCTGAGGCCCTTGCGCACCTCGTTGCCGAGGAAGAAGTTCCGCCAGACCGGCATGAGCGGGACCACGGCCAGGTCCTGGTACACGGTGGCGATTCCGAGCTCCAGTGCTTCCCGGGGCGAGGTGAAGGCCACCGGGGTGCCCTCCACCTCATACACCCCGCTGGAGGGCTGGTGCAGCCCGGCGATGATCTTGATCAGGGTGGACTTGCCCGCGCCGTTGTCACCCAGCACGCAGGTGACCTCGCGGGCGCCCACCTCCAGCGTGATGTCCTGCAGCGCGATCACCGCGCCGTAGCGTTTGCCTGCCTTGTCCAGCCGGACCAGCGGCGCGCCACCGCGCGCCTCGGCCTCTGGTGGTGGGGTGGTCTGGGGAGTGGTCATGCTGCTGCCTCCGCACGACGCCGGATGAACGTGTTGAGCAGGATCGCGCCGAGCAGCAGCAGGCCGACGAAGAACTGGAACCAGTCCGGGTTCCAGCCGGCGTAGACGATGCCCTGGTTGACCATGCCGAAGATCAGCGCGCCGATGGCGGCGCCGATAGCCGAGCCGTAACCACCGGTGAGCAGGCACCCGCCGACCACGGCCGCGATGATGTAGACGAACTCGTTGCCGACACCCTCGCTGGACTGGATGGTGTTGAACAGGAACAGCGTGTGCATGCCGGTGAACCAGGCCATCAGGCCCACCGCCATGAACAGGCCAATCTTCATCCGGCCCACCGGGACGCCCACGGCCCGGGCGGCCGGGGCGGCGCCGCCCACGGAGAAGATCCAGTTGCCGATGCGGGTGCGGACCAGGATGTAGGTGGCGATGACCACGAAGACAAGCCAGTAGATGATGCTGGTCCTAATGTTCACCCCACCGATTGTCCAGCTGGCCGAAAACACCTCCCGGGCCGAGTTGAAGCCTTGCAAGGTGGAGATGTCCGGGCTGGCCACCTGGTTGGTGATGGTCTGGGTCAGCGCGATATTGATCCCCTGGAGCATGAAGAACGTGCCCAGGGTGACCAGGAAGCTGGGAATCCCGGTTTTGACCACGATCCAGCCGTTGAGGAAGCCGATGGCCAGTGAGAAGACCAACGCGACCAGCACGCCGACCCAGGCATTCGTGGTAAACCACCAGGCGAACAGGGACGCGCACAGCGCCGAGCTGGTCACGGCGACACCGGCCGACAGGTCGAACTCGCCGCCGATCATCAGCAGCGCCACCGGCGTCGCCATCAGGCCGTAGGTCGAGGTGACGTACAGCACGGAGGAGAACGAGGACGCGTTGCGGAACGGCGGCGCGACGATGAAGAAGAAGATGTAGATGACGATCGCGCCCGCGATCGCGCCGGCCTCCGGCCGGGCTATCAGCCGCGCCAGTGGGGACTTGCGGCGGAGTCGCTCGTCGGTTCTGGGCGGCGGGGCGACCGGGGCTTCAGCTGTTGTTGCCATGAATTTTCCTTTCTATGCCGCTCGGACGCCTTAGCGGGTACCGCGGGCTGCGTACTGGGCGATCTTGTCCACGTTGGTGCTGTCGACGAAGGCCGGGCCCGTCAGCACGGTCTGGCCGCCGCCGAGGATGTTGCCGTTGGTCAGGTACAGCCACAGCCCATCGACCGACTCATAGCCCTGCAGGTAAGGCTGCTGGTCAATGGCCCACTGCACCTGCCCGGACTTGATCTTGGCGATCTCGGCCGAGCTGGTGTCGAAGGTGTAGATCTTCGCCGTGGCATGCGACTGGTTCTCGGCCTGGATGGCGAGGAGCGCGAACTGGGCGCCGAGGGTGATCACGGCGTCGATGCTCTTGTCCCGGGTCAGCTCGGCCGACATCGTGGACAGCACGGCCGAGTTGTCGGTGCCGTTGACGTACAGCTTGGTCACCGTGCCCTCGGAGCCGAGACCCTGCTTGACGCCCGCGCAGCGGGCCTCGAGCTGGGCCTGACCCTGGGCCTGCAGGACACAGAGCACGTTCTTCTTCCCCGCTGCGGCCAGCCGCTTGCCCGCCGCGACACCCGCGATGGCCTCGTCCTGGCCGAAGTACATCAGCCCGCCGCACTGCTGCCAGTTGGTGTAGCCCGCGTTGAACATGACCACCGGGATGCCGGCCGCCGTGGCCTTCTTGATCGTCGGGCACAGTGCGGTCGGGTTGGGGTCTGTGACCGCGATGCCGCTGACGTGGCTGTTGATCGCGTCGGTGATCAGCTGGGACTGTTTCGTGGGGTCGGGGTCAGCCGAGTACTTCAGCGTGATGTTGTCCTTGGCCGCCGCTGCCGTTGCGCCGGCCCGTATGAGGTCCCAGAACGTGTCGCCCGGTTCGGCGTGGGTAATCATCGCGACGGTGTAGTGCGGGGTGTTGGCGTGCCCGGCGGACACATTCGACCCGCCGTTCTGGGCGGCCAGGAAGGCTTTCCTGCCGCCGGTGGCGGAGCAGGCGGCCAGCAGGCACAGGACGATCATGAGCACTGCGCCGCCCACGATCCGGTTTCTGGATCTGAACATCTGGATTACCTCTTCCGGTCAGGTGGAAGTCGGGAAATGCAGCTGGGCACGCTCGTGCCCGTGATATGCGGTGTCGGGCCAGCGGCTGGTAATGGCCTTGGCCCGGGTGTAGAAGCGGACCCCTTCGGGTCCGTGGACGTGGGTATCGCCGAACAGGGAGTCCTTCCAGCCGCCGAAGGAGTAGAAGGCCATCGGCACCGGGATCGGCACGTTGACGCCGATCATGCCGACCTGGACGTGGCGCTGGAACGTGCGGGCGGCCTGGCCGCTGGAGGTGAAGATCGCGGTGCCGTTGCCGTAGGGGTTGGCGTTGATGATGTCGATGGCCTCCTCCAGGCTCGTGGCTCGGACGACCACCAGGACCGGGCCGAAGATCTCGTCGGTGTAGATATCCATGTCGG
>JBAPYC010001359.1:0-5723 GCA_049284535.1 Streptosporangiaceae bacterium | reverse complement strand
GGTAAGCGCGGAGTCGCGGTCGTCCCCGTCTTCGCCGTCGTCCCCGTCGTCGCCGGCCGCCAAGGCGAAGCCGGGGCCCACGACCGGGCCGGCAGTCAAGGCGCGGCCTACGGCCACGGCCACGCCGAAGGCGACGGCGAGCAAGCCGGGTGTGACCAAGGCGCCGGGTGTGTCGAGCACGCCGGCTACCCCGGCCGCGGGGTCGTCGGCCGGCGTGGCCTGCCCGGGGCAGGCCGAGCCGAAGGTCCCGGGGCGGCAGGTGAGCGCGGTCGGCGACTCGGTCATGCTGGCCTCGGCCACCGCCCTGTCCTCGGCTATGCCCGGCGTCTACATCGACGCGCAGGTCAGCCGGCAGATGCAGGCCGGACTGGAGGTGCTCCAGGACCTAGCGGCCAGCGGGGAGCTCCGGCCGGTCGTGGTCGTGGGCCTGGGCACGAACGGCGTGGTCACCGCCGCCCAGCTGCGCGACGTGCGGCGGATCATCGGGCCGGACCGGGATCTGGTACTGGTCAACACGTTCGGCCCGCAGTCCTGGGAGCACCAGGTCAACAAGGCGCTGACCGCCGCGGCCCGGCGCGGCGGCCACACCGAGGTCGCCGACTGGGACGACGCCATCGCCGGCCGGACCAGCCTGCTGTGGCCGGACGGCGTCCATCCCCAGCCCTCAGGGGCCAAGCTGTACGCCCGCGTGGTGGTCGCGGCGATCCGGACGCAGCTGGCCCGGGACCAGGCGGCGGCAGGCTGCCCGCACACGAGCCTGCAGCCGGCCCGGGGCTGAGCTACCGGGCCAGGCCGGTTTCCTGGGCTGCCGGTCGCATCTCACGCCGGCACGAGCGGCGGCGGGGTGGCAGAGGATTCGATGATCGCCAGGCCGCGGCCGCGCAGCCGGCGCCGCTCCTCGGTGAGATAGCCCAGCAGCCGGTCCCGGGTTCCGCGGCTGTGCGCGGTGACGAGCCCGGTGGCCAGGGCCGCGTCGCGGGCCTGGAGGGCCAGGACGATCTCGAGGTGCTCGGCCCGCGCCTGCGCGCGGGCCTCGGCCGTGCGGACTCCGAGCCAGCGGGTACGGCTGAGCCGGGTCAGCACCCCGCTCATCGCGTCGGCGAAGAAAGGATTGCGGGAGAGCTGGGCCAGGGCGAGGTGGAAGTCGTTGCCGTCGCGCAGCCCGGTCTCCTCGTCGTCGTGGTCGCGTGGGCTCTCCACCAGGGCGCGCAGGGCCAGGAGCTCGTCGTCGCCGGCCCGGCCGACGGCCAGCGCGACCGCACCAGCCTCGATCGCCTCGCGGTATTCCATGACCGCCCGGACCTCGGCGAGGTCGATGGGAGTGACCTGCCAGCCGCGTCCGGCGCGCTGGATGAGTCCCTCGTTCTGCAGGCGCATCAGCGCCGCCCGGATAGGCGTGCGCGAGGCGCCGAGCATCGTCTCGAGCCCGCGCTCGCTGAGCTTTTCGCCGGGCACGAGATCCAGCGACAAGATCGCGGACCGCAGGCCCTGGTAGGTGCTCTGCTCGTTGGTCGGGGTCATCCGCTGCTCCGCCCGCTTCCTCGGTTCTAGCTGCTTCGCTGACCGCTTGGTACCAGTTTTATCGGTACCGTGCTGGTATACCAATATGGTATTCCATTGAAGGTGACCCCGATCAAACAGAGCTCATGACAGCGCAGGCGGACACGCGGGCGGCACCGGCCGCCAGGACACCGGCCGCGGCATGGCGGATGCTCGTCCTGGGCATCGCCGCCCAGGCGGCCGGGTCCCTGCTGGTGAGCACGCCCGTCTACCTGATCCCGCTGCTGCATGTGCAGCGCGGCATCCCGCTGGCTCAGGCGGGGGCGCTCGCGTCCGCGCCGACGATCGGCATGGTCCTCACCCTGGTCGCGTGGGGCGCGCTCGCGGACCGGTACGGGGAGCGCTGGGTGATCGCCGGCGGCCTGGCCCTGACGGCCGCGTTCGCACTGGCCGCGGTGACGGTGCACGGGTTTCTCCCGCTGGCGCTGCTGCTCGGGCTGGGCGGTGCCTCAGCCGCGAGTACCAGCGCGGCCAGCGGCCGGGTGGTCGTCGGCTGGTTCCCGCGCTGGCGCCGGGGCCTGGCCATGGGGCTGCGGCAGATGTCCCAGCCGCTCGGCGTCGCGGCCGCCGCCTTGGTGGTGCCGCCGCTGGCCAGCCGGTACGGTGTCGGCGGCCCGCTCCTGGTGGCCGGGCTGGTGCTCACCGTGCTCGCGCTTGCGTGTGCCCTCGGGATCAGGAACCCGCCACGCCCCCCGGCGGCTGCGGCGGATAGCCCTCACCGGCCCAGCCCCTACCGGCAGAGCTCCTTCCTCGCCCGGATCCATCTGGTCTCGGCCTTCCTGGTGCTGCCGCAGTTCACCCTGTCCACGTTCGGCCTGCTGTGGCTGGTCGTCGGGCTGGGCTGGAACCAGACCGCGGCCGGCCTCGTGATCGGTGCCGCGCAGATCATCGGCGCGCTCGGCCGCATCCTGGTCGGCACCCTGAGCGACCGGGTTGGCGGGCGCGTCCGGGTACTGCGCTGGGTCGCGGTCAGCGGCGTGGCCGTGATGAGCCTGCTCGCCCTCACCGGCTTCCTGCACTGGGCGGCCGCGGGCGCGGTCATGCTCGTGATCGCCACCACCGTGAGCGTGGCCGACAACGGCCTCGCCTTCACCTCCGTCGCCGAGGCCGCCGGGCCAGCCTGGTCGGGCAAGGCCCTGGGAATCCAGAACACCGGCCAGTTCCTGGCCGCCTCCGCCGTCGGCCCGGGCGTCGGTGCGCTCATCGGCGCCGTCGGCTATCCGCTGGCCTTCGCTCTCGTCGCCCTGGCGCCGCTGGTCTCGATCCCGCTCGTGCCCGCGCACGATGCGATCGCACCGGCAGATTTATCCCGGGGATGGAACCGGGACCCCGGTGTTCAATCTCATGTGACCGGTGACACAGTGGCGCCGTCGATGCGCGCGACCACGGTGTTGTGGGACATCGACGGCACGCTGGTGCGTTCGGGCGGGGTGGCGGCGCGGGCATTCCTCGATGCGGTGGCGGAGGTCACCGGTGTCCGGCCGACGCCTGAGCGGCGCGACTACGGCGGGCGGGTCCGGCAGCGCAACGTCTACTGGAACGCATTCAGCTGCGGGTACAACCGCGTACTCACGCCATCCGAGCATGTGCTGCACGACGTCGCCCGTGCGCACCCCGCTGCCCTCAGGCGCTGCCATGACCTCGCCTATAGCCGGGCCAAACAGCGTGTCACCGTGGCGCAAGCCAGGAAACGGGGCCCTAGGCACGCCACCGCCCAGCAGCGTCCGCAGCGCCGCGAACACGGTGAAGAAACGATTCCGGACCAGCACATCGCCTTCCCGGGGAACCGGTACCGGCGCCTCGGCGACGGCCAGATCGGCAGGCTCGGGAAGGCCATCCGGGACGGCGGCGACTCGTATTTCCCGGGATGTGCGGGTAGCTTCGCGCATTCAGGCTCCTTGATGTGACGAGCGAAACCGGAGCCACGAAGGTAAACCCTGCCCCGCACGTCAGGGGCAAGGCCCAGGCATGCCAAGCGGCGTCGGGGTACTTCGAAACTGACCGTTGACCACCTGACAGCCCTGCCGGTGTCTGGTCAGGCGCTCTGGCTGGTTGATGGCGTATTGCCCACCCCTGGGGAAAACCCCAGGGTGAAGATGGATGGTTTCCGCGTTCCGCTCGTCACCCGCTGTTCGTAGCGTGATGGGTGAGGGCCCGCATCCGCGTGCCTGGTGATCAGGTGGGACAGCTTGCCCTAGCTGCTGAGAGGTTCCCTGTGATTGAGGTGCGTGGCCTGACTAAACGCTACGGCCGGGTGCTGGCCGTCGATGCGCTCAGCTTCGACGTCCGCCCGGGGGTTGTGACGGGGTTCCTGGGGCCGAACGGGTCGGGGAAGTCCACCACGATGCGGCTGATGCTGGGCCTGGACGCGCCCGATCGCGGGGCGGCGCGGATCGCCCGGCACGGTTACCGTGAGCTGGGCTGGCCGCTGCGCGAGGTCGGCGCGCTGCTGGAGACCAGGGCGTTTCACCCGGGCCGCAGCGCACGGGCGCACCTGGCCGCGCTGGCGGCCAGCAATGCCATCCCGTTCCGCCGGGTCGACGAGGTACTCGGCCTGGTGGGCTTGGAGAGCGTGGCGGGCAGGCGGGCGGGGAAGTTCTCCCTGGGCATGGCTCAGCGGCTGGGTATCGCGGCGGCGCTGCTGGGGGACCCGGGCGTGCTGCTGTTTGACGAGCCGGTCAACGGCCTGGACCCCGAGGGCATCCGCTGGATCCGGGACCTGATGAAGTCACTGGCGGCCGAAGGCCGGATGGTGTTCCTCTCCAGCCACCTCATGAATGAGATGGCCATGACCGCGGACCGCCTGATCGTCATCGGTGCTGGGCGGCTGCTGGCCGACACCACCGTCGCCGAGATGTCGGCCCGATCGGCGTCGCTGGAGGACGCGTTCCTGAAGCTGACCTCCGGCAGTGCTGAGTTCAACGGGGCCCAGGGTAGGACATCATGACCTCGGTCTGCGTGACGCGCGTTCCGCGCGGGCACTACCGGTTCTGGCACGTGGCCAGGATGGAGTGGATCAAGCTCCGTACCCTGCGCTCCACATGGTGGACGATGGCGATCAGCGTGGCGGGCGCGATCGCCATCGGCGTCGCGGTCGGCCGCGGCACGAAGAACGCGTCGGGTGACCTGACGAACAACGCGCTGGCCGGCATGGTTCCTGGGCTACTTCTGGCCGGTGTGCTCGGGGTGCTGGTGATGACCAGCGAGTACTCGTCGGGGACAATCCGGGCCACACTAGCCGCGATCCCGGGCCGGCCGCTGGTGCTGGCGGCCAAGGCGGCGGTGTTCGGCGCCGTGACGCTCGCCGCCGGGGAAGTCGCCGCGTTCGTTTCGTTCTTCGCCAGCGGAGCGACGCTGTCGCATGACATTCCGGCGCCAGCGCTCGGCCAGCCCGGCGTGCTCCGCGCGGTGCTGCTGTCCGGGATGAGCTTCTGCCTGATCGGCCTGCTCGGCCTTGGACTGGGCGCCATCATCCGCCATTCCCCGGCCGCGATCGGCGTGCTGGTTGGCGGGGTATATGTCCTGGCGCAGGTGATCGGCGCGGTCGCGCACGGCGTGCGGGCATATATGCCGATACTGATCGTCGGGAATTCCATCAGTACGACCAAGCCCGTGTCGTGTGGGGGGCTTGCCGGGCAGTGCGCGCAGCCCCTGCCGGCGTGGACCGGGCTCGGCATGCTCTGCCTGTACGCCGCCGCGGCCCTGGCGGCCGGCGGGTGGCTGCTCGCCCGTCGTGATGCATAAAATCGGAGGACGCCGTGGGCCGGGCTGAGCATCATCTGCGGCTATACCGTGGTGCTGCTTGTGGTCGGCGGCTGGCTGCTGAGCCGCCGGGACGCGTGAGCGGGACAATGAGTTTATGGACGCCGGCAGCTTGGTGAGGCCGATCCTGCGCGGGCCGTTCACCGGCCGTGCCCGCCGCGAGGTGGCGTTCTGCGTCCTGACGCTGCCATTCGGCGTGTTCATCCCGCTGGCGGGTTTCTTCGCCACGGTGGATGCTGGGTTGCTGCTGGGTTCCGGCCCGCCGTGGGTAGCGGACGGGAACCCGTCCGGGCAGGCGATGGCCGCTTCCGTGGGTGTCGCGGCGCTGTTGACGGTGCTCCTGGTGACGGCCGGCGCCGCCCGCAGGCTCACCGCGGCCTGCCGCAGGCTGGCGGGCTGGC
>JBAPYC010001358.1:0-9642 GCA_049284535.1 Streptosporangiaceae bacterium | reverse complement strand
CGTCCAGGCTGGGCGAGTTGCGCACGTCGTCGCTGCCCGGCTTGAACGCCTCTCCCAGGACGGCGACCCGCATGCCGGTCAGTGTTCCGCCGGCCATCTCCCTGGCCAGATCCACCGTACGGGACCGGCAGCGCATGTTGATGTCGTCGACCTCGCCGAGCAGCGTGGCCAGCGAGCGCACGCCAAGCTCGTCAGCCACCGCGCTGAAGGCGCGGACATCCTTGGGGAGGCATCCCCCGCCGTAGCCGAGGCCCGGGGTCAGGAAGCGCCGGCCGATCCGCTCGTCGTAACCCAGCGCTCCGGTCAGCGCGGTCACGTCGGCCCCGGTAGCCTCGCACACCTCGGCCAGCGCATTGACGAAGGACAGCCGGGTGGCCAGGAAGGCGTTCGCCGACATCTTGACCAGCTCGGCCGTTTCCAGGTCCATTTCCAGCACCGGCACGCCCTCGGCGATCAGCCCGGCGTACACCTGCCGGAGCCGCTCGGCACCCTGCCGTGTCCGCGTGCCGAGCACGATGCGGTCGGGCATCAGGCTGTCCCGCACGGCGGAGCCCTCGCGCAGGAACTCGGGGTTCCAGACCACCTCGGCCTGGACTCCGGCAGGCGCGTGCGCCGCGATCCGCGTCGCCAGCGCCCGCGCGGTTCCCACCGGGACGGTCGACTTCCCGACGATCAGGCACGTTGCCCTCAGGTGCGGCGCCAGCGCATCGGCCGCCGCGTGGACCTGCGACACGTCGGCCCGGCCGCCGGCCGACTGCGGCGTCCCGACGCACAGGAAGTGCAGGTCCGCGAAGCGCGCGGCCTCCGCGTGGCTGGTCGTGAACCGCAGCCGGCCCGCGTCCAGGTTCTTGCGCAGCAGTTCCTGCAGGCCGGGCTCGAAGAATGGCGCGGCACCGCTGGCCGCGAGCGTCACCTTGCGGGCGTCGGTGTCGACCGCCAGCACATCGTGACCGAGCTCAGCCAGGCACACGGCGTGGGTAAGACCTAGGTAGCCGATGCCGATGACCGTGACAGGCAGGCCGGATGGGGCGGCGCCCGGGTCCGCGGTGATCAGACGTCTCCTCTCGAGCGGACGATCAGGTCAGCGAGCAGGGCCAGCGACGCGATGAGGACCCCGGTGACGAAGATCAGCACGGTGTTGACCGCGAACAGCAGGGGATGCACGACCATGTCATAGATGCCCTTGACGATCCCCAGGCCGAGCAGGAACAGCGCAACGGGCATCAGCACCTTGAGCGGGTTGAAGTACATGACCATCCGCAGCACCTGCAAGATGTAGCGGTAGGCGTCGCGGACGAACTTGAACTTCGAGGTCCCCGACCGCTTGGCGTACTCGATCGGCACGTACCGGACCTCGTGCTGGTTGGACAGGAACGCGACGGTGATGGTGGTCACGCAGGAGAAGCCGGGCGGCAGCAGGCGCAGGTACGGCTGGGCCACCTCGCGCCGGAACGCCCGCAGCCCGGAGTTCAGGTCGGGGATGTTGGCGTTGGTGAGCACTTCCGCGAGCTTGCGGATCAGCCACTTGGCCGGCACCCGCAGCATTTTGTGCGTGCCCTGCTCGCTGGTCCGCGCGCCCACGACCTGGTCTACCCCGGGATCCTTCTCCAGGATCTGGACCAGCTCGGGGATCCGCTCGTTCGGGTAGGTCATGTCGGCGTCGGTCCACACGACGATCTGGCCCCGGGCCCGCTGGGTGCCGATGCGGCGCACCGTGCCCGAGCCGCCGTTGCGCTGAAACGGGACGATCTCCAGGTGCGGGAACCGCGCCGAGGCCTCATACAGCCGGGCGAGCGTCTCATCGGTGGAGGCGTCGTCAAAGGCGACTAGCTCGTAGGTGTACCCGCTGCCGTCCATGGCCGCGCAGATCCGCTCGATCTCGGCCGTCACGTGACCCTGCTCGTTGTAACACGGCAGGATGATGGTGACGTACGGGGCAATCTCCGCCGCACCAGCCTCGCCAGTGGCGGCCTGCGGGGTGGCGCCCTGTGAGGTGGCAGTCTCTGAGGTGGCAGTCTCTGGGATGGCGGTCATGACGCCGGCTCCGACAGCCACACTGTCAGCTTGAGTGGCTTGGTCGTCTTGGGCGGAGTCACCAGCGTGCTGGTGTCCATCTGTGTGTGCAAGTTCATGACCTCCTTCGCCAGCCCACCGTAGGGCTTCAGCTCTGACGCGCTGGCGCCCAGCAGCACCGGCCTGCGGCCGGCGCGCCGGATGCCCTGCACGACTTTCTCCAGCCGGGCCGGGCTCGGGGGCCGCAGGCCGCCCGCCGTCGGCGTGTACCGGACCGTGGGATAACCGCACATGCCGCGGACGATCTGCTCGAACCGGTCGGCAATCGGGCCGTCGACGATGACGACCGAAGAGTTCTTCGGGATGTCCGAGCACATGCCCTCGACCGCGCCGAGTTCGCCCCAGTAGGTGGTCTTGAACGCCAGGCCGTCCGCGGTGAGCGTGACGCCGAGCGGGCCGCCCGTCCTGACACCGAGCCCGAACGTCGTCATCGTGCCCGGCAGCACCAGCGCGACCGCCAGCACCACCCCGGCGACGGCACTGGGCAGCCCGGCGTAACCGTGCTCGCGGAGCCAGCGGATCAGCCAGGACGACCCCCACACGGCCAGCAGGATGAAGCCCGGCAGCACCGCTGGCACCAGCCGGCGGCTGGCCCACGGCTGGTCGGGCGTGATGGCCGGCCGGTACAGGAAGGTGACGATGGCCCACCCGAAAGTGAGCAGCGGCAGCGTCCACAGCGGAGCCTGGCCGCGCAGGCACCGCCGCGTCAGCAGCACGGCGGCCAGAGTGGCCAGGATGACAGCGGGCAGGCCTATGTACCAGAACACCCAGTGCAGGCTGATCTCGGCGTAGGTGCGCGTCGGCGAGATCGGCTGATGATTATCCCGCTGGTAGGAGGCGATGACATGCTTGGTGGCCTTGGACTGGGCCGCGTGAGCCTGGTGCACGTAAGGGCGGATGGCGAAGGCGCAGATGATGAGGACAGGCAGCGCCCCGGCCACGTTGAGCAGCCGTTTGCTTTTCACCTGGGGAAGGCTGCGTTTCCACAGCAGCGGCAGCGCCGCCAGCGTCACGACGACTACCAGGGCCCCCAGCAGCGCCAGCGGGATAACCGAGGACTTGTTGGCCGCCAGGTATGGCCGGGTCAGCAGCACGCCGTCGACGGCAGCATAGGCCGCTCCCACCGCGGCGCCGCCGATCAGCGGCAGCGCCTGGCGGCGGCGGCCGAGCAGCAGCAGGCCGCAGTACGGGACCACCGGCAGGACGTCACTGGCCCCGTCAATGCGCACCAGCACGGTCAGGCCGAGCGCGAGGCCCCCGAGCGCCGCCAGCAGACGGTCCCCCCGGCCCCGGCTGAGCGAGTCGATGACCAGGCATAGCCCGCCGAGGAAGAGAATCTGCGCCAGCGGTTCAGAGTAGTTCGACCGGCTGGTGAACTGCTGCGGCAGGGACACCGCCAGGACGAGCACGGCCAGTGGCGCCCAGCGCGGCCCGACCAGCCGGGACACGAGCCCGCCGAAGGCGAGCAGCGCCAGGGTGCCGAGCACCGGCGCTGCCAGCAGCGCGAGGTGCGCGCCGCCCAGCCACATCGCGCCCGCCAGCACCATCGGCAACCCGGCCATGAACTGCGGGACCACGTTGTGGCCGACCTGGTAGAAGGCGAAGCTGTTGAAGGTGTACCCGCTGCCGTTCGCGCCGCCGAGAGCGGCCCGGTCCTGCGGGATCGGCAGCGACCCGTGCCGGGAGAGCCACTCGGCGAACTGGAAATAGGAGGCCGGATCGCGCATCACGACGATGAACTGCGAGTGATAAGCGACCTGATCGCCGCAGAACGCGACCGCGATGGCCAGAACGGCAGCGACCGTCCACCACGGCGTGCGCTCGGTGCCAGGCGGTGCTTTGCCGGTCAGCCGCAGCCCGAGCGGCACCAGGACCGCCGCCACGACCAGCGCGAGCACGAATGTGAGCACGGGAGTGAAATGGCCGGCCAGCAGCAAACCGAACCCGGCCAGCAGCCAGGACATCACCAGCAGCGCGGGCAGCACCGACAAGCGCCGGAGCAGCTGCCCGGCGGCGTCTGGTGCCAGGGTGCCCTGCGCCGCGCCGTCCTGCGGGACCTTGCCCTGGCCGTCCGCCGAACCGGGCGCGCCCTGCCCGGCGGTCTCCGGCCGGGCCCCGATGTTCATTTAGTGCTCCCCGCGGGAGGCGTCCCGGCCGAAGGACTGTGCAGCACGATGAAGCCTCCGTGGTCGAAAACCGTCTTATAGCCGTGCTGCCTGAGCAGGGCCAGGCGTTGTTCCTGCTGCTTGACGGAGTGGAAGGTGAACTGCCGGCTGCCCGTGGCGGCCAGGACCCAGGGCGGATACAGCGGGGATCCGCCGTCACCGTCCCAGAGCAGGACGGTGTCCCGCCCGGACAGGTGCGGGCCGAGCGGGTTCACCGCCTCGACGGTCACGCCGGATGGGACGGCGGCCACCGCGGCGGCCGCGTTCCGCTCGTGTGTAGTCCGGTGGTAAAACGAGCGGTGCAGCGCGGCTCCGAGCGCGAATCTGGGCACCAGGCCCACGGAGACGACGCAGACCGCGACGGCACAGACAAGCGCCACCGTGCCCGCCCGGCGCTCTTGCCCGGGGCCGGCTGGCGCGCGCTCCCGGGCTCGGCGCACCCACCGGTCCAGCCGCACGGCACCGTCCACGGCCGCGCAGACCAGTATGACCACGAGGTAGGCGTTGTAGTGGTATGCGGTGACCCACCAGTTCGGGAACTGGTCCTGGAGCATCCGCTCGGCCAGCAGCGGCACGATGGCGATGGTGAGGGGTGACAGCAAGGGCAGGAAACAGAACGGGGCCAGCAGCCAGAGCATCGTGTCGAGCTTGACCCGGGGCGTGATCAGCAGCCGGAGCGCGCCGAGCGGATGCTCGATGATGTGCTCGACGACCTGCGGCACGTTGTGCCCGAGCACGCCATAGGCCCAGTAGTAATCCGAGCGTCCCCCGAAGGCCGGGATCAGGAGGTAGGTCGCCACCCAGGTATCTGTCACCCCGACGACGATCAGGATCACAGCGACCAGCCGCTGCCGGGCGACCATCTGCGTGCGGATCACGGCGAGGTAGACCCCGATGCCCGCGACGAACAGGCCCATGTCCTCCTTGACCAGCAGCAGGACGGCCAGCGCGACCAGCGCGGTCCGCAGCCGGCCCGCCTGCAGCCGCTCAAGCGCTACCGCCGTCAGCACCGGGGCGAACGCGACCTCGTGGAAGTCGAAGGCCGCCGCCGAGGCGATCGGCCAGCTCAGCCCGTAGGCCACCGCGACCAGGTAGGCCGCGACGATCGCCTTGCGCCCGCCGCCGAACGCCCGCCGGGTAAAGAGCCACAGTGACGGCAACGCGAGCGCGAAGAGCACCGCCTGGGCCACCAGCAGGGTCTCCGGGCTGTTGTAAATCCAGTACAGCGGGGCCAGCGCCGCCAGAATTGGCGACCAGTGATCGCCGAGGACCGAGAAGTTCGGGCCGAAATTGTTATGCAGGCCCTTGATGACCGAGATCCCCGGCTGGAAGCGGGCGTATGAGCGGACCGCCTCGTCGAAGATCACCAGGTCGTAAGAAGAGGTCTGGAAGGTGTAGTTGAGGATCAGCGAGAACGCCGAGTACCCGATGGCCATCAGTGCTGTGAGCGCCCCGACCGCAACCACGTGCGGGGACAGACGGCGGCCGACCCGCCAGACGGCATGCTGCCGAGTCGCGGGTGACACACTCTCCACAGTCACTGCAGAAGACCTATCACTCGGAGTTTGCCGTGAGCCCGGCGGAACCGCCCGTCCGCACGCAAGATAGCCGGCCCGCGCCACGCTGTGCTCCTGGCCGGCGTGATTGGCCGTTACGCTCCTGGCCGGCATAATTGGCCGTTACACGAATCAAGCCGTCATAGACAACCAGAATTTTAGGGAATTCCAGGTCGCAATACACGATAATCGGCCCGCCAGGCCCGCCTCGGGCCAGGCGTCCGGCTCCGTCTGCCAGCGCCAGGCCCCGGACAGGCACAGCCACACGAGCGCGACCACGGCGGCGAGCCGTACGGCGGGCGTCAGGTAGCTCACGTTGTCTCCGAAGAGGGTGTTCAGCCAGTGCGGCGCCAGCGTTTGGTCCCGCGCGAGCGTGAAGACGGTCGTCCCGGCGAGCAGCCGCACCAAGATGACGCCGTCGAGCCTGGACGCGGGGTAGAGGGCGAGCAGGCAAATTACCATGACGTCGTACCAGGGCCGCTGGAATGGCCAGGCGAAGAGCCAGGCGAGGCTCAGCGCCAGCGCGATACGGACGGCGGCCCCGTCCGCGCGGCCGCCCGGCCCGGGAAGCCGCCACAGCGTCAGCACAGCCAGGCCGACGGTCAGGAGCACGGCCGCGACCATCAGGGCGCGCGGTGCCGACGTCTGCGATGCCACGATGCCGAACGGACGGTAGAAGAACTGGTAGAAGTTGTCCCAGGTCGCGCCCTGAGTACGGGAGACGAGAACCTTGACCGCCGGCCAGCCGGCGACCGCGTAGCCGGGCACCAGGGCGACCAGGAACCCGGTCACGGCTCCGGCCAGTGCGGGCGCCGACCGCCGGGTCTGCCACATGACACCGAGGCCGAATACCCCGAAGGTGACCTTGCAGGCCGTCGCCGCGCCGGTCAGCAGGCCCGCGGCGAAGGCCCGGGCGGCGCTGGTTTCCCCGTCCGCCCGGCCCGGCCGCAGGACCAGCAGGCCGCAGAAACCCAGCGCCGTGGCCACTCCGTCGATGTGCCCCCCTGCGGCCATCGCCCACAGGACGAGCGGATTCACCGACCACAGCACGTGAGCGCGAGCCCGCCTGGCCGGATCTGAGCGCAGCGCTCGGTCCAGGGCCAGCACCACCGCGCCGAAGGCGAGCACGTTCCATAGCTTCAGCCAGAAGGTGATCCGGGCCACCGACGTGCCGCCCAGTTCCGCGGCAGCCCACTCTTCTGCGGTGGCCAGCGGGCCGTACACCGAGGCTGCGTTCAGCCACGTGGGCGGCGCCAGCCTGGCGATCGGGTCACCGGTCTGCCGCAGCTGCCCCGGCGTCATCACGTAGGGGTTGTGGCCGGTGGCAGCGATCCGGCCGTCGATGGCGTAGCTGATCTCGTCGGTAGTGCCCGCGGGCGGGAGAACGGCGAATACGGCCGCGGCCACCAGCGCCCCCGCCACCAGCCACCGGACTGGCGGACGGGCGCCGCGGGCTACCGCGGCCAGGCCGGCGGCCACCCCGGCGGTCCCGATGATCTCGGCGGCCCACAGGGCCACGGTCACGTGCCCGGCTCCCAGCCGCAGCGACAGCCACCAGGGCGGGCCCGCCCCGGGCCTCGGCATGGCGGCGACGCCCGCGCTCGGCCCGGCGGCCGACACGCCGATCATGATGACGATGGCCACAGCAATGGCCGCGGCAGCCGACCACGCCAGGATGCGGGTCAGCCGGTCCGCCGGGACGCTCTCCCCCGGCCGGCTCGGGTGCCGCGCAGCGGAGCGGACAGGGAGGCCCGTTGCGGCGTCTTGCGGAGCCGCCAGCCGCGCCGTCCGGTCCTCTCCCCCGGTCATGACTGATCTCCCTGGCTCGCCGGGCACGTTTGCCAACTGACCTTATCGGCAAAGTCGGCCGCCGGGCGGTCACATGCCAGCGATAAGCTTTTCCACCCGCTCGTCGACCGACCGGAACGGGTCCTTGCAGAGCACGGTCCGCTGAGCCTGGTCGTTCAGCTTGAGGTGCACCCAGTCGACCGTGAAGTCACGCCGCTTCTCCTGGGCCCGGCGGATGAACTCACCGCGCAGCTTGGCCCGCGTCGTCTGCGGCGGGACCGACTTGGCCTCGAAGATGTCGATGTCACGCGCGGCCCGCTCCACCGCCCCGGCCCGCTGCAGCAGGTAGTACAGGCCGCGGCCACGGTGCACGTCGTGGTAGGCCAGGTCGAGCTGGGCCACGCGCGGGGAGGACAGCGGCAGGTCGTGCCGGGCCCGGTAGCGCTCGATCAGCTGGTACTTGGTGACCCAGTCGATCTCCCGCGCGATCATGTCCAGGTTGCCCGTCTCGATCGCGGACAGCGCCCGCTCCCACATGTCCAGGACCCGCTTGCTCACCGGGTCGGCGCCGTTCTTAGTGGTGAAGTCCTTGGCCCGGTTCAGGTACTCGTACTGGATGTCCAGGGCGGACAGCTCGCGCCCGTTGGCCAGCCGGACCCGGCTGCGGCCGGTCATGTCGTGGCTGACCTCGCGGATGGCCCGGATCGCGTTGTCCAGGGTCAGGTCGCGCATGATCGCGCCGGCCTCGATCATCCGCAGCACCAGGTCGGTCGACCCGACCTTGAGCAGCGTGGTGGTCTCGCTCATGTTGGAGTCGCCCACGATGACGTGCAGCCGCCGGAAGCGCTCGGCGTCCGCGTGCGGCTCGTCCCTGGTGTTGATGATCGGCCGGGACCTGGTGGTGGCCGACGACACGCTCTCCCAGATGTGCTCGGCCCGCTGGCTGACGCAGTAGACCGCGCCGCGCGGGGTCTGGAGCACCTTGCCGGCGCCGCAGATGATCTGCCTGGTGACCAGGAACGGGATCAGGATGTCGGCCAGCCGGCCGAACTCCCCGTGCCTGCCGACCAGGTAGTTCTCGTGGCAGCCGTAGGAGTTGCCGGCCGAGTCGGTGTTGTTCTTGAACAGGTAGATGTCGCCGGCGATGCCTTCCTCGCGCAGCCGCCGGTCAGCGTCCACGAGCAGGCCCTCCAGGATCCGCTCGCCCGCCTTGTCGTGGGCGACCAGATCCAGGACGTTGTCGCACTCGGGCGTGGCGTATTCGGGGTGGCTGCCCACGTCGAGGTAGAGCCGGGCCCCGTTCCGCAGGAAGACGTTGCTGCTGCGGCCCCAGGAGACCACCCGCCGGAACAGGTAGCGTGCCACCTCATCGGGCGAGAGCCGGCGTTGCCCACGGAAGGTACACGTGACGCCGTACTCGTTCTCGACACCGTATATTCGCCGATCCACACGCCAAGGCTACGTCCCGTCGCCCGATGACAACAGCATCGGGAGGTGTTGCGTGCCGGCTAGCCCAGCCGCGTCAGCAGATTGGCACCTCAGAGGGCGGCGGTGTCCTGCTGGCAGGAATGGGTCCGGCGGGGTGGCCCGAAGGTGCGTGTCACGGGCCAGGGATCTCGCTCAGCACGTTGGAGTTCCAGACGTAAATGGTGTAGGTGCCGACGTGGTATGTGCGGGCTGGCCGGCCCAGGGCGGCCAGCGCCGAGGCGCGGGGCTGCCAGTGGTTGAAGAAGCCGGACGCACTGTCGGTGACGAGAAACGTCGCTTTATGTGACGCCGGATCGTACCAGGACCGTTTGGCCTCCCACAGGTCCGGCGACAGGTTCCCCGGTGTCACGGCCCGGATCGTGACGGCGCCGTCGCTGCCGACGGTGACCACGCTCGACAGCCAGTACCCGCCGATGCCGCTGGTCAGGTGGTGACCGGCCAGGAAGCTGGCCAGCCGCGCGTTCATCGGCGGCACGGCCGGCCTGGCGGCGGCCCAGCCCAGGCTGGCGGCGTACCCGGCCGCCACGGCCACGGCGATCCAGCGGCGCCAGCCGAATCGGGCTGGGGCAAGG
>JBAPYC010001357.1:0-2622 GCA_049284535.1 Streptosporangiaceae bacterium | reverse complement strand
GCGGGGCGCTGTCGGCCAGCAGGTAGTACGGGGCGCCGCGGGTCACGGCCGTGGTGACGATGTCGCCGGGACGCGGGATCCCCGGTGAATCCGGCAGCGCATGCGGGGCGAAATGCACCAGGCGGTTGTCCCGGGCCCGGCCGGACATCCGGTGGGTGGCGGCGTCCTTGCGGCCCTCACCTTCGGCCACCAGCACCTCGACGGTGGCGCCGGTCAGCTTCTGGTTCTCCGCCCAGACGATCTCCTCGACCAGGGCGGTCAGCCGCTCATACCGCTCCTGCACCACCGCGGGCGGGACCTGGGCCTC
The DNA here is from genome assembly GCA_049284535.1 of Streptosporangiaceae bacterium. Taxonomy (GTDB): domain Bacteria; phylum Actinomycetota; class Actinomycetes; order Streptosporangiales; family Streptosporangiaceae; genus Palsa-504. The sequence goes on along the minus strand of JBAPYC010001357.1, from coordinate 2,315 downwards.
CATGGTGGCGGCCGGGGTGCCGGGCCGGATGGAGTAGCGGAAGGTGAACGCGCCGGCGAACCGGGCCTGGCGCACCAGGTCCAGGGTGTCCTCGAAGTCCTGCTCGGTCTCGCCGGGGAAGCCGACGATGATGTCGGTGGTGATGGCGGCGTCGGGGATGCTGGCCCGGACCCGGTCCAGAATGGCCAGGTAGCGGTCCCGGCGGTAGGCCCGGCGCATGGCCTTCAGGATGCGGTCGGAGCCGGACTGCAGCGGCATGTGCAGGCTGGGCATGACGTTCGGCGTCTGCGCCATGGCCTCGATGACGTCGTCGGTGAAGTCACGGGGGTGCGGTGAGGTGAAACGGACCCGCTCCAGGCCCTCGATCTGGCCGCAGCTGCGCAGCAGCTTGCCGAACGCGAGCCGGTCGCCGAACTCGGCGCCGTAGGAGTTGACGTTCTGGCCGAGCAGCGTGACCTCGATGACGCCGTCGGCGGCCAGCGCGCCGATCTCGGCCAGGATGTCGCCGGGACGGCGGTCCTTCTCCTTGCCGCGCAAACTGGGCACGATGCAGAAGGTGCAGGTGTTGTTGCACCCCACCGAGATGGCGACCCAGCCCGCGTAGGCGGACTGGCGCCGGGCCGGGAGCAAGGAGGGGAACGTGTCCAGCGTCTCGGCGAACTCGGTCTGCGCCTCCTGCCGGACCCGGGCCCGCTCGAGCAGAGCCGGCAGCGAGCCCATGTTGTGCGTGCCGTAGACCACGTCGACCCACGGCGCCCGCTGCGTGATCCTGGTCCGCTCCATCTGGGCCAGGCAGCCGCCGACCGCGATCTGCATGCCGTTCTTCTTCTGCGGCAGCAGGTGGCCGAGGTTCCCGTACAGCCGGTCGGCCGCGTTCTCCCGGACCGCGCAGGTGTTGAACACCACCACATCCGGGGTCTCGCCGTCGGCGGCGGGCTGATATCCCGCCTCGTCGAGCACACCGGACAGGCGCTCGGAGTCGTGCGCGTTCATCTGGCACCCGTAGGTGCGGATCTGGTAAGTCCGGCCTGCTGTCACACGACCAGGATAGGGGCGTCCGCGCAATAGGGCAGCCAGGAAAGGCCCCGTAAAGGCCCAGAACGGCCGCAGGCGTCATGCGATCACCCGGATCGGCATCCGGCATGATATCGGTATGCAAATGGCTACCGAGACGCGCGCCTACGGCGAATGGCCCTCCCCGATCATCGCCGCCGATGTGGCGCGGGCACAGGTCGGGCTGTCGTTCCCGACCGTCGACGCGAACGGGGTCTGGTGGCAGGAGTCGCGTCCGGCCGAGGGCGGACGGCTCGCCATCGTCTGCCAGCCGCCGGACGGGACCAGCCGTTACACGCTCCCGCTGCCGTGGAACGCCCGGACCCGGGTGCACGAGTACGGCGGGAAGTCCTACTTCACCCTGCCGGACGGATTTCTCTTCGCGAACTTCGGCGACCAGCGGCTCTACCGCTGCCGGATAACAGAGACCGCCGTCGCGCCGGAGCCAGAGCCGCTCACGCCGTCCCCCACCGAGGCCGTGGCCGACCGTTACGCCGACTACGTGCTCTCCCCCACCGGGGACGAGATCTGGTGCGTGCGGGAACGGCATGCGGACGGCAAGGTCAGCCGGGCCATCGTGGCGATCCCGCTGGACGGGTCGGCCGTGGGCGACCCGGACGCGATCCAGGTCCTGGTCAGCGGCTCGTCCGACTTCTACGCCTACCCGGTTCCGTCGCCGGACGGCTCCCGGCTGGCCTGGATCAGCTGGGACCACCCCCGGATGCCATGGGACGGCTCCGAGCTGCGGGTGGCCGGACTCGGCGCCGGCCCCGGTGAGTACCAGGTGGTGATGGGCGGTGACAGCGAGTCCGTGGTCGCCCCGGTGTGGCGCGACGACCGGAGCCTGTACGTGATCTCGGATCGCTCCGGCTGGTGGAACCTGTACCTGGTGGACCTGGCGGACCTGGCAGAGGCGCCTAGGTCGCTGTGCCCGCGGGAAGAAGAGTTCGCCGCGCCGCTGTGGCAGCTGGGCATGAGCCCGTACGTGGTTCTGGCCGACGGCCGCATCGCGGCCGTGCACGGGACCGGCGAGCCCCGGCTGGGCGTGCTCGACCCGGCGACGGGCCAGCTCACCGACCTGGACCTGCCCTACAGCCTGTTCTCGCTCAGCCTGTCGGCGGCCGGCCAGACCGTGGTCACGGTCGCGGGCGGCCCGGCCCAGCCGTCGGCCGTGATCGCCGTGGACGTGCCCGCGTCGGACCCGGCGGCGCAGGTCCGCGAGCTGAGCCGCAGCGCCAGCGAGCTGCCCGATCCCGCTTACC
>JBAPYC010001356.1:0-4940 GCA_049284535.1 Streptosporangiaceae bacterium | reverse complement strand
ACGTCTACACGATCTACTTCAGCGCGCCGGGCCGGGTCGACTTCCGGGCGCTGGTCCGCGACCTGGCCGCCCGGCTGCGCGGCCGGGTGGAACTGCGCCAGATCGGCCCGCGGGACGAGGCCCGGCTGCAGGGCGGCATCGGGCCGTGCGGCCGTGACCTGTGCTGCGCGACCTTCCTGAAGGACTTCGAGCCGGTGTCGGTCCGGATGGCCAAGGACCAGGACCTGCCGGTGAACCCGCTGCGGATCGCCGGGGCGTGCGGCCGGCTGATGTGCTGCCTGAAGTACGAGCACCCGCTCTACCAGGACTTCCGCAAGGACGCCCCGCCGGTGGGCGCGACCGTCACCTCGCCGGAGGGGGAGGGCACGGTGATCGGCCACAACGTCCCCTCCGACACCGTGGTGGTCAAGCTGGCCGCCGACGGCACGGCCTGCGCGTGCCCCAAGGCCAGCGTCTGCGGCTCCCGCCAGGCGTACGAGGAATTCCACGGCAAGCCTAGGTCACGCGGGAAGGCGGTCCGGGAGGACCGGTGAGACGGCCGGCCCGGCTCAGCCTGCCGGCCCGGCTCACCCGGCTGGCCGCCGCAGCCGCCGCCCTCATCACTCTCGCCGCCGGCTGCACCAGCAGCCCCGCCACGCCCAAGCCGGCGCCGTCACAGCAGCCCGCCTCCCTCAGCGCCTACTACGACCAGCACCTGAGCTGGCACGCCTGCGACAACGGCTTCCAGTGCGCCACCCTGCAGGTCCCCTTCAACTACCAAGCTCCGAACGGGCGGCGTTTCTCCCTTCCCGTGATCAAGCTCCCCGCCTCCGGCCCGGGAAGCAAGATCGGGGCGCTCGTGATCAACCCAGGAGGCCCGGGCGGTTCCGGCGTCGAGTACGCGCAAGGCGCCCGCAGCGAGTTCCCCAAGGCCGTGCTGGCCCGGTTCGACATCGTGGGCTTCGACCCCCGCGGCACCAACGACAGCCAGCCCGCGCTGCACTGCACGACCGGCCCGGAGCTGGACCAGTACCTGGAAACCGACGACATGCCGACGAACACCGCCCAGCTCAGCACCCTCGTCACGGCCAGCAAGCAGTACGCCCAGCGCTGCGAGCAGCGTTCCGGCGCGTTGCTCCCGTACGTCGGCACGCAGAACGCGGCCCGGGACATGGACGTGCTGCGCGCCGCCCTGGGGGAGCGCCAGCTCACCTACCTGGGCAAGTCCTACGGAACCTTCCTGGGTGCGTGGTACGCACAGCTGTTCCCGTCCCGCGTCCGGGCCCTGGTCCTGGACGGCGCGGTCGATCCCGCCACCTCGGGCCTGGCCGATGACCTGACCCAGGCCGAGGGCTTCGAGACGGCGTTCCGCTCGTTCGCCGCCTGGTGCCTGGCCGCGACCGGCTGCCCGTTGGCGCCCGGCACCAGCGTCAGCGCCGCGGTGACCAAGACCGGGGCGCTGATCACCGGTGCCAACACCCAGCCGCTGGCCAACCACCTGGGCGATGACCAGGTGGCTGACGGCGCCATGCTGGTCAACGGGATCGCCGCCGCGCTGTACAGCAAGGAGACCTGGAACGACCTGAAGATCGCGTTGACCAGCGCGTTCGGCGGGGACGGGACGGAACTGCTCGAGCTGGCCAACTACCTGCTGGAGCGGAACTCCAACGGCACCTACAGCAACCTGGCCGACGCCGACACCGTCATCTCCTGCCTGGACCGGCCCTACCCCCGCGCGCTGGGCCAGTACGAGGCGGCGGCGAAGACCGCCGCCAAGGCCGCGCCGCTGTTCGGCGCGGCCATCGTCTGGGGCAGCCTGACCTGCGCCTACTGGCCGGTCCCGGCCTACCCGCTGCCCAGCATCCGGGCCGCCGGGGCCAAGCCCATCCTGGTCGTCGGCACGCTGCGCGACCCGGCCACGCCGTACCGGCAGGCCCAGGCGCTGGCCGCCGACCTGGCCTCGGGCGTGCTGCTGGGCTGGAATGGCGACGGTCACACCGCCTACGGCGAGGGCAGCTCCTGCGTGGACTCGATCGTGAACGACTACCTGATCAGCCTGAAGACCCCGCGCAGCGGCACCGTCTGCCCGTAGGCCTTTAAGGCGGCCAGGACGGTAACGCGGCCAGGACGGTAACGCGGGACTGTAACGCGGCGGCCCCGCCGGGGACTGTAGGGGCGCGTGTTCCCCGAACCCAGGCCTGAGGAGTCTTCCGTGAGAATACCGACCCGCCTGCGGGCGGCCTTTGCCGCTGCCGCAGCCAGTGCCGCGATCATCGGCGCCGCCATCACCGGCGCCGCCCCCGCCTTCGCCAGTACCAGCGCCGCAGCTCACCCAGCCGGCCATGGCTACGGCGCCAGCCACGCCGTGTTCGTGCAGACCGACAACACCGCCGGGAACCGGGTCGTGGCCTATGACCGCGCCGCCGGCGGCACCCTGACCGCGGCCGGGAGTTACGCCACCGGCGGCCGCGGCGGCATCCTGGTGGGATCCGTGGTCGACCACACCGCATCCCAGGGCTCGCTGACCTATGACCCGCAACACGGGCTGCTGTTCGCGGTGAACGCGGGCAGCGACACGATCTCAGTGTTCGCGGTCAGCGGCGACAAGCTGGCCCTGCGCGAGGTCCTCGGCTCGGGCGGCACGTTCCCGGTCAGCGTGACCGTCCACGGCGACACGCTGTACGTGCTCAACGCGCTGAACGGCGGCTCGGTCCAGGGCTTCCGGGTGTTCGGCCAGTCCGTGGCCCCGCTGCCCGGGTCGCACCGCGCCCTGGGCCTGAACCCGGCCGCCACCCCGCAGTTCACGAACACCCCCGGCCAGGTCGCCTTCACCCCGGACGGGGGCCAGGTCATCGTGACGACCAAGGCCAACGGCAACCACATCGACGTGTTCGGCGTGGGCGCCGGCGGCTGGCTGTCCGCGAAGCCGACCGTGAACACCGAGGCGGGCGCGGTCCCGTTCGCGGTCACCTTCGACACCTCCGGTCACCTGGTGGTCGCCAACGCCGGCCCGAACTCCGTGTCCACCTACACCGTGCACGGCAACGGCACGCTGACCCAGCTGGACACGGTCGCCACCGGTGAGATGGCGACCTGCTGGGTCGCCCCGGCCGGGGACTTCCTGTTCGCGTCCAACGCGGGCAGCGCCAGCGAGAGCGGATTCACCTCCAGCGGTGGCGGCCAGCTGACCCTGCTGGGTGCCACCCCGACGGACGCGGGGACCGTGGACGCCTCGGCCGCGGGCGGCGGCCAGTTCCTGTACGTGCAGACCGGCGGGGCCGGGATCGTCGATGAGTTCGCGGTCGGCGCGGCCGGCGGCCTGACCAAGGTCGGCTCGGTCACGGTGCCGGCCGCCGTCGGCGGTGAGGGGATCGTCGCCTTCTGAGCGAGAACTCCAGGCGAGCCGGCCGGCTCAAACTCCGGCCGGCTCGCCCTATGCTGGCCGTGATGGATCCCGACGCCGAGCTCCTGCATCGCCTGCGTGCGGGCGACGAGCGGGCGTTCGTCGTCCTGGTCGGGCGCTATCACGAGCCGATGCTGCGGCTGGCCGCGTCGTTTGTGCCGAGCGCTGCGGTGGCCGAGGAGGTAGTCCAGGACACCTGGCTGGCCGTGCTGCGCGGCCTGGAGCGCTTCGAGGGCCGCTCGGCGCTGAAGACCTGGCTGTTCCGCATCCTGGTCAACCGGGCCCGCACCACGGGCACCCGGGAGCAGCGCAGCGTGCCGGTCGCCGATCCCGAGCCGGCCGTCGACCCGGCGCGGTTCGGGGCCACCGGGGCATGGTCGGACCCGCCGGAGCACTGGATCGAGGCGGCCGAGGCCCGGCTGGATGCCGGTAAGCTGGCCGACCGTATCCGGGCCTGGATCGATGATCTGCCCGCCCGCCAGCGCGAGGTCGTACTGCTGCGCGACGTCGAGGGGATGACCAGCGACGAGGTCTGCTCCGTGCTGGAGCTCACCGTGGTGAACCAGCGCGTCCTGCTGCACCGCGGCCGCAGCCGGCTCCGGCAGCTGCTGGAAGACGAGTTCGGGGAGGCACGATGAGGCTTCTCCGTATCCGTGAGCTGGGCAGGCGCGACGTGATCTGCCAGCAGGCCGTCGAGCTGGTCACCGACTACCTGGAGGGCACGCTGAGCCGGACGGCCCGCCGCCGCTTCGAGGCGCACCTGGCCGGCTGCCCGCACTGCACCGAGTACCTGGCCCAGATGCGCGAGACGATCAGCCTGGCTGGCCGGATCGAACCCGAGGACCTGCCCCCGCAAGTGCGAGACGAGTTCGTGGACCTGTTCCGGCGCTGGCAGTCCGAACAGCAGTGAGCACGGCCGTCAGCCCCAGGGCGCCGGCCAGCGGCAGCAAGATCACGGCGGGCAGCTGGTAGCGCCAGGAGAACTCGAACGCGTCCGAGCTGACCAGCAGCACGACCGCCGACAGCGTCACACCGAAGCTGGCCACCCCCAGCCGGCGTGCCTCCCGCCGCACCAGCCCGGCTAGCGATCCCGCTACCCCGGCGACCAGCGCGGCCGCCTGCAGCGGCCCGGCCGTGTACCCGCCGTCCAGCTGGTAGGCGCGCAGGAACGCGGCCAGCGGCCGGACCGCGACCAGCTGCCCGCTGCTGCTGGCCTGCCGGGCCAGCGCCGTGAAGTACGCCAGCGAGTACGTGCGCGGGTAGACCGGGTAGGCGGTCTGGAACTGCCAGCGCGAGATCGGCGTGATCTGCGGGTCGCCGTCCCGGGTCAGTGCGAATAGCCGGACCGAGTCCCGCGCCACCGACGCGGCCACCCGCAGCGGCTGCTGCCGCAGCACGGCGAGGGAAAACCGGGCCAGCACTGCCTCCTGAGTGGCGACGGGAATCTTGTTGCCGGGCGAGCCGGGGTTGTGCAGCAGGCCGTCGACCCCGCCCAGCGCCCGGACCTGGGCGGCCGACGGGCACAGCGCCCGCTCGTCCGCCGGCAGCACGAGGGTCG
>JBAPYC010001355.1:0-2193 GCA_049284535.1 Streptosporangiaceae bacterium | reverse complement strand
CGTCAAGCGGGCCGGCGAGGGAAGCTAGCGGGAAGGCGGGAAAGCATGAGCGACGGCATCCGCTGCATGCAGATGCGGGGCGGCACCTCGAAGGGCGCGTACTTCCTCGCGAGCGACCTGCCCACCGGCACAGCCGAGCGCGACGACCTGCTGCTGCGGGTCATGGGCAGCCCGGACCCGCGGCAGATCGACGGCATCGGCGGGGCGCATCCGCTGACCTCCAAGGTGGCCGTGATCTCCCGCTCGGACCGCGCCGGCGCCGACGTCGACTATCTGTTCCTGCAGGTCGGTGTGGACCAGCCCACGGTGTCAGACCGGCAGAACTGCGGGAACCTGCTGGCCGGGGTGGGGCCGTTCGCGGTCGAGCGCGGCCTGGTCGCGGGCTCGCCGGTCCGGATCCACATGGTCAACTCGGGCAGCGTGGCCACGGCGGGCTTCGCGGGGGCGGACGGCGTCGTGGAATATGACGGCGACACCGCGATCGCCGGGGTACCGGGGACGGCTGGAGCCATCGTGCTGGACTTCGCCGGCACCGAGGGTTCGGCCACCGGCGCGCTGCTGCCTACCGGGAACGTCACGGACGTCATCGACGGCGTCACCGTCACCTGCATCGACAACGGCATGCCGGTGGTGGTCGTGGCCGCCGCCGATCTCGGCTGCACCGGTTACGAGAGCGTGGCCGAGCTGGAGGCGGACGAAGGGCTCAACTCCAAGGTGCAGGCGCTGCGGCTGGCGGCCGGGCCGCTGATGGGGCTGGGCGACGTGGCCGGGACCTCGGTTCCCAAGATCTCGCTGGTCGCCGCGCCGGCCGACGGCGGCACGATCTGCACGAGGACCTTCATCCCGGTGCGGGTGCACGAGTCGATCGGCGTGCTCGGCGCGGTCAGCGTGGCCACCGCGCTGCTGATCAAGGGAGCGGCCGGCAGCGACCTGGCCAGCCTCACGCCGGGCCAGACCAGGTTCGACATCGAGCATCCCACCGGCCACCTGGAGGTCGAGGCCGAGGTCGACCAGGCCAGCCAGCCCCCTGCCGTCATCCGCTCCGGAGTGGTGCGCACCGCGCGCAAGCTCTTCGACGGCACCGTCTTCCCGCGGAGGTAATCAGTGACCAGCACGCCGGATCCAGCGGCCACCCGGCCGCCACTGCACGAGGTCGCCCACCTGGCGCACATCGAGCTGCTGACCCCGGAGCCCGAGGCCAGCCTGTGGTTCTTCACCGAGGTGCTCGGGCTGACCGAGACCGGCCGCGAGGGCAACTCGGTCTACCTGCGCACCTGGGACGACTACGAGCACCACACGGTCAAGCTCACCGCGCACGACACCTCCGGCATCCGCCGGGTGGGCCTGCGCGCCTCCGGCCAGGCCGCGCTGGAAGCGCGGGTAGCGGCCATCGAGGCGACCGGGCTCGGCATCGGCTGGAAGGACGGTGACCCGGGGATCGGTCCCACCTACCTGTTCCGCGACCCGGACGGGCACGAGCTGGAGCTGTACTGGGAATCGGAGTGGTACTCCGCGCCCGAGGAGCTCAGGCCGGCGCTGAAGAACCAGGCCCAGGCCTACCCGGGGCGGGGCGTCAGCGTGCGGCGGCTGGATCACGTCAACTACCTGGCCCGCGAGGTCGAGCCGAACGGCGACTTCGTCCGCGACGTGCTGGGCGGCCGGGTCACCGAGCAGATCAGGCTGGACACCGGCGCGATCGCAGGCCAGTGGCTGCACTTCACCAACAAGGGTTATGACCTGGTGTACACCCGCGACTGGACCGGGACGACCGGGCGGCTGCACCACGTGGCGTTCAGCCCCGACACCCGCGAGGACATCCTGCGGGCCGCCGACATCTGCCTGGACCGGGGCGTGTTCATCGAGACCGGCCCGCACAAGCACGCGATTCAGCAGACGTTCTTCCTGTATGTCTACGAGCCGGGCGGGAACCGGATCGAGCTGTGCAACCCCGTGGCCCGGCTGGTGCTGGCGCCGGACTGGCGCACCATCACCTGGACCGAGGCGGAACGGGCCAAGGGTCAGGCGTGGGGCCTGAAGACGATCGAGTCCTTCCATACGCACGGGACTCCGCCGGTCGGGTAGGCCCGGCCGGGTAGGGCCGCTCGGGTAGGGCCGGCCGGGTTGGCGCCGGCCGAGCCGGGGCTGGACGGGTAGCCGGGGCGGGTCACCGGGCCCGTTCGGGATATAAGGTTC
>JBAPYC010001354.1:0-2111 GCA_049284535.1 Streptosporangiaceae bacterium | reverse complement strand
CCCTCGGCCGCGACACGCTGGCGGCGGCCGAGGCCGTCGCCGGCCTGATGATCGGCTAAAGCAACGACAGTTCGGCACTAGGACCTCGTCGCCGCCGCGCCGCGTCCATCCGGTCCGCAGCGCCCTGGAGCCGATCCGCACTTCGATCGTGCCCGGCACGCTTCACTGCGTCCGGGTTCGACTGCTGCCCCAATAATGCAGAGGATGCTGGCTGAGGAGGTGCCACCCGTATAACGCCGGTTTGGGGGCGTACGTGACGACGCCGGTCGTGAATTGGTGGCTGGCGCGCGATTCGGCGATCTGTTGCAGACCAGCGACCTGACCGGCCGTTTGGCAGTAGCTCCGCGTAACACACTCAATTGACCGCGGACAGGGTCGGTCGAGCGCCGCGGTACGGCATGACATCGGCCATGGCATGTGCTCAGTCGGCAGCCGTGAACTCTGCCAGCCGAGGACGGCACCGTAAGCGGACTCACTCGTGTAACCCAGCCGGGGCGAACCCCGGCGCATACTGCCGCAGCGGCCCGGTCAGCCGGGCCCGCGACGGATCACCCCCATGATCGCTCTCCTCTCCAGGAATGCAGAGAAGCAGGTGTCGATCAGCAGCGCGGGATTATGCCGACTTTCGCGCCGCCCGCACGGCCGCCACCAGCGGCTCCACCACTCTGGTCGGCCTAATCCCAAGGTCGGCGTAATGCTCTTTTGCCGCCGTCGCCATACGGTTTACTACGCCGAGAACCTGATGAGCGTGACCCCGAAGCCGACGTGGGGGCTGGGTGCGGGCGCTGCTGCACCCGGTTCATGACCAGCCCGGCAGTGACTCTGTCCACGTTCAGTTCGCCCGGACGCCCTGGGGAGAAGCGGCCGCAGGTCGCCACGCACCGGACGCCGCCCGCGCCGACACCCTGGTCTTCACCGCGTTCCCGAAGGCCATCTGGCGGCAGATCTGGAGCAACAACCATGGTGAAGGAGCGGCTCACACGAGGAGGTCACCCTGACCGCCCTTACGGTCTAAAGTCACACCAGAGAATCACGCGGCGCCGTCTTCACGCACCACGCGCCTGGATGTGACGCGCTTCTGACGGAGATTCTCAGCCAGGCGCTGCCGACAGCGTTAGGCCGGTTCCCGCAGGGTAGTGGCCGACCATGTCCGCTCCTGAGACTGAGCGCCTGCTCGCTGGCCGGTACCGGCTTCGCGCCGTCATCGGCCGTGGCGGCATGGGCGCCGTCTGGCACGCCCGCGACGAATTGCTCAACCGGGACGTGGCGGTCAAGGAAATTATCTGGCCTCCAGAGATGGACGAGGCTGAGCAGGAAACCGCCCGCCGCCGCGCAGTGCGCGAGGCGCAGATGCTGGCACGGCTCCGCCACCCGAACGTGGTGGGGGTGTACGACTTCTTCGAAGAAGACGGTCGTCCGGTCATCGTGATGGAACTCGTGCCGTTCAATTCCCTGCGCGATACCGTCCGAGACGTGGGCCCCCTGCCCCCGGCTCGGGTGGCCCGGATCGGCCTGGGAATCCTGGCCGGGCTGCGAGCGGCACACCAGGCAGGAGTCATGCACCGCGACGTGAAACCGGCCAACATCTTGCTGGGTCCGGAGGACCGCATCGTCCTGACCGACTTCGGCATCGCGAAGGCCTTTGACAGCCCAACCCTGACCACATCAGGGATCCTGATCGGCTCGCCGTCCTATCTTGCGCCCGAACGAGCGCTCGGCGAACCGGGGGAGGCCGCGGCAGACCTCTGGGGACTAGGCGCCTCGCTGTACTCGGCGGTCGAGGGAAAGCCACCCTTCGAGCGTCCTGGAGTGCTGGCCAGCCTTACGGCCGTGGTCTCCGAGGAGCCTGAACCGCCGCTGCACGCCGGCCCGCTGGAGCCGGTCATCAGCGGCCTGCTCCGCAAGGACCCGGGTGCGCGGCTAGGCGCCGCCGCCGCGGAGCGAATGCTGCACGACGTCCTGGAACAGGACACCGCCGTCCGGACCGCACCCATGACAGGGCCGACGCTGGCCCTCGGGCCCGCGGCGGACACCGGGCCTGCGGCGGACACCGGGCCTGCGGCGGACACCGGGCCTGCGGCGGACACCGGGCCTGCGGCGGCCTGGGAACC
>JBAPYC010001353.1:0-2278 GCA_049284535.1 Streptosporangiaceae bacterium | reverse complement strand
AGGCAGTCAGGAGCACCAGCACGACGCAGGCCGCCGCGGTCAGCCGCCACAGCGGGACCCGCGGTACCTGGTCACCGTCCAGCGTCTCGAGGTCATGGGGATGCGCCAGGCCCGCCGACCTGGTCGGCTCGTCGCCCAGGAGCCGGGTCTGCTGTCCGTGGCCATTGACAACCTGGCGGTGATCGCCGGACCAGACGCGGTCATCCTCCGGCGGCTCGTCACCGCTACTACCCGGGCGGTCATCGCCGGAGCGGGGCTCGCCCGCCCGGTCGTCCTGCTGGGCCTGGTCCCTGGCGTGTGAGCGATCACCGGGACGGTCCCCGTAGCGGGGCCAGTCATCGGCGTCTGCGTTGCCGACGGCACCGGAGTAATCCGAGCGGACTCCTGTGTTGCTCCCCAGGGTCGCCGTCGACTGATGCGGCAGCCCAGCGTCGCTGAGCGGGATGTCCTTGGGGAACATCCGCAAGATCGACTCGGGCAGCCAGTCCGTCCCGAAATGCTTGGCGCCCACGTCAGCCAGCACGTCGGCGGCGGTTGGCCGCTTGGCCATGTCTTTTTCCAGGCAGCGTCGCACCAGTGCCTGCAGTTCGTCAGGCACCTTCTCCAGGTCAGGCTCGCCGTTGATCACGCGATCCAGCCGTACCACGGCCGACCCGGTGCCGAACGGCCTGTCTCCGGTGGACGCGTAAGCCAGGACCGCCCCCAGGCTGAACACGTCGCTGCGCGGGCCGGTCTCACGGCCCATGGCCTGCTCGGGCGACATGAAGCCGGGCGAGCCCATGACCAGGCCGGGATGGGTGAGAGGCGCCGCGCCGGCGGCCCTGGAGATGCCGAAGTCGATGACGCGCGGCCCGTCCTCGGACAGCAGCACGTTGGATGGCTTGAGGTCACCATGGACCACGCCGGCGGCGTGGATCGCGTTCAGCCCTTCCGCCAGCCCCGCGGCCAGCGACACTGCCGAGCGGGCCGACAGCGGGCCGTGGTTGTCGATCGTCTCGGCCAGCGAGGGGCCGGCCACGTACGCGGTGGCCAGCCACGGTACCGGGGCGTCAACATCGGCATCGACCACCAGGGCGGTGAACAGCCCATTCACGCGGCGCGCAGCGGCGACTTCCCGGCTGAACCTGGAGCGGAAGTCAGGGTCGGCGGCCAGTTCGGCGCGGATGATTTTCACGGCCACCGGACGGCCGCCTACCGACATGCCGAGGTATACCCGGCCCATGCCGCCATAGCCGAGTTGGCCCACCAGCCGGTAAGGCCCGATCAGCTGCGGATCCGCAGGCTGCAGGGCCCTTACCATGGCAATTACCACCCCAACGTCGGAATGACATCCTTGATGTCAAATGTGTCAGGGCAATGATAATGGGCGAGGGCAGGCATGCATACGGGCGAACGCTCAATTTAAGCCAGTCATTCTGTGTATCCTGACTCACTCTGAGTAACACCTGCACCGTAAGTCACCTGTGTCACAGGTCGCCCATCGATGCGGCAGCCATCGCGGCCAGCTGGCCCCCCGCAGCCCGGCCTGGAACTATCGAACAGATGTTAGGTATTCGTTAGCTCTCGCAGGAGAGATCGATCACCGCCGGACGGCTGGCGACCCCGGACTTGCCGTAGATCCATACTTCTACCTCGGCTTTATGCCGCCCGGGTGTCCCGCATTCCATGTCGATCGGATAAGCGACGCTATCCGGGCCGATGACCGCCTGATTAGGCGCCGAGAAGGGATACTTCCCTTCTGTCCGCTGGGGTCCGATGAAGCCCGCGAACCCGAAACCCTCGGCGTCCGTGCCGGGGTCGGCGTAACGGACGGCGAAGTACACCCAGGCCCCCTGGCGGTATGTCCCGGTGCTGGTGATCCGCGGCGCCGCCGGGGACGGCGCCGCGGACGGTGACGGTGACGGCGACGGGGCCGGGTCAGGTGAGGCCGTGGCTGTCGGTGAAACCGTGGGCATCGGCGAGCCGGAGCCATCGGGCGCCGACGGCGGTGACGGTGACACCGTGCGAGCCGAGGACACCGTGCCAGCCGAGGACACCACACCGGCCGCGGTCGGCGTGGCCCGGCCGGGCATGACCAGGGTGCGTACCGCCGGCACTACGCCCGTATCCTGAGCGGCAGATCGCGCGGAAGAGCCATCCGGAGCCCGGCGGGTGCTAGGCCGGGCGGCCTCCGCCCGGGCGGACGCGCCCGCGGTCGACCGCCGGCCTGACGATGGCGCGGCATGGGTCGCCGCGGCACGCGGCAGATAAGCCGTGGCGGACGAGTGCCGCGCTGTGC
>JBAPYC010001352.1:0-5191 GCA_049284535.1 Streptosporangiaceae bacterium | reverse complement strand
ACTGGGGGCGGGGCATGATGGGGAGGGGCGGGGTGTGGAGGTACGGGGCGGGGTTCTGGAGGTGCGGCCGTGCGGGTGCTGGTGATCGAGGATGACGGCGAGCTGGCCGGGGCAATCGGGGTCGGGCTGCGGCAGGAACAGATGGCCGTGGACGTAAGCGTGGACGGGGCGGACGGGCTGGAGCGAGCGCTGCTCACTGATTACGACGTGATCGTGCTGGACCGCGATCTCCCAGGCCGCCAGGGCGATGACGTGTGCGCCGAACTGGTCCGGGCGGGCTGCCGCAGCCGGGTGCTGATGCTCACCGCCGCGGCGACCATCGAGGACCGGGTGGACGGGCTCGGGCTGGGCGCGGATGACTACCTGCCCAAGCCGTTCGCGTTCGCCGAGCTGGTGGCCCGGCTGCGGGCGCTGCTGCGCCGGGCGCAGCCGCCGCTCGCACCGGTGCTCGAACGGGGAGATCTGCGACTGGACCCGGCGCGGCGCAGTGCCAGCCGGGATGGGCGATCCCTGGACCTGGGCCCCAAGGAGTTCGGCGTGCTCGAGCTGCTTCTGGCCGCGCAGGGCCGGGTGGTGTCCGCCGAGGAGCTGCTAGAGAGGGTATGGGACGAGATGGCCGACCCGTTCACCAGCGCGGTCAAGGTGACGATCAGTCGGCTGCGCCGCAAGCTGGGCGACCCGCCGGTCATCGAGACGCTGGCACAGGCCGGCTACCGGATCCCCTCGTGAGCGCGGCCGCCGCGGTTGCGGTTCCCCCTCCCCCGCCGCGGGCAAGGGTGCGGCTGAGGTCGCCGCGGCGGACGGTACGGATCCGGCTCACACTGCTCTAACTGGCGCTGTTCCTGGTCTCGGCCGCGGGCCTGCTGGTCATCACGTACTTCCTGGTAGCCCAGCAGCTGCCGCAGACGCTTTCCGTGCGCAGCGGAGCGTCCACCGCCGGGGGCGGTCAGGCCCTGATCGCCGGCGGCCCGGACGTCGTCTTGGCCTGCCAGCCGCCGGCAGGTTCGCCACCGGACTCCGAGCAGATGAACGCCTGTCAGGCGGTGGTTCAGCAGGAGGCAACGAACCTGCGGAATGACACCCTGGACCAGCTGCTGGTCGAGTCCGGGATCGCGCTCGGCATCATGGCGGTGGCCTCGATCGGGCTGGGCTGGCTCATGGCCGGGCGGGTGCTCAGCCCGCTGCGCACCATCACCGCCACCGCCCGCCGCATCTCCGCGCGCAGCCTGCACCAGCGGATCGCGATGACCGGACCGGACGACGAGCTCAAGGAGCTCGGTGACACCTTCGACCAGCTGCTCGGCCGGCTGGACGCCTCGTTCCGGGCCCAGCGGCAGTTCGTCGCGAACGCGTCGCACGAGCTGCGCACCCCGCTGGCCCGGCAGCGGACCGTGCTCGAGGTGGCGCTACGCGACCCGCATGCCACGACCGAGTCGCTGCGGACCGCCTGCGAGCGGGCCCTGGTCGCGGGCGAGCAGCAGGAAAGGCTCATTGCTGCGCTGCTCACGCTGGCCCGCGGCGAGCGCGGCCTGGACCAGTTCGAGCCCTTCGAGCTGGGCGTCATCGCGGCCGGCGTGCTGGCCGCTCACCGTGACGACGCGGCCGAGCGCGGCTTGGCCGTGACCGCGGACCTGGGCCCGGCGCCGGCGCTCGGAGACCCGCAGCTGGCCGATCGGCTGACCGCCAACCTGGTCGACAACGCGATCCGGCACAACGTGGACGGCGGACAGGTCGAGATGGTCACCGGCCGCCGGGACGGCCGGGCCTTCCTGTCGGTGACCAGCACTGGCCCGGTGATCCCGCCGGACCAGGTGGGACGGCTCTTCCAGCCGTTCCAGCGGCTGGTGTCCGGCCGCGCCGGGAGTCCGGGCCAGCCAGCCTCCGGGCTGGGCCTCGGGCTGGCCATTGTCAGCGCGATCGCGGCCGCGCACGGCGCCGAGCTGCACGCGGTCACCCTGGCCGCGGGCGGCCTGGCCGTGGAAGTGCTGTTCCCGCCCGCGCCGGAGGAGCCGGCCACGGGCGAGCTGTCCCCGGTCGACGCGATGGTGTGAGGCCGCGGCTGACGTACACGTACCCGCGATCACGGCCACTGGGAGGCGGAGCACACAATTGGCCTATGCCCCTGGTCGCGTTCGTGGTCAACCGGACGCTGCTGCGCGATCCGGAAGGGTTCTTCAGCCGGTGCCAGGCGGCGGCGAAGGAGCACGGCTGGGAACCGGAGTTCGCGCCGACCAGCGAGACCGACGGGGCCCTGGTCCTAGCGCGCCGGGCGGTGGATGCCGGTGCGGGGCTGGTGTTCGCGGCCGGAGGCGACGGGACCGTGCGAGCCTGCGCCGAGGCCCTGGCGGGTACGCGCGTGCCGCTGGGCATCGTGCCGCTGGGCACAGCCAACCTGACCGCGCGGGCGCTCGGGATACCAGGCCGGGCCGGGCCGGCCATCGACGCCGGGTTCGGCGGCTGGGACCGGCGGATCGACCTGGCGCTGGTGCACGGCGCGGGGCAGGACCGGGGCGGGGACGCGGACGGGACGGGGACGCCGGACGGGGACGCGGACGGGACCGGGACGCCGGGCGGGACCGTATTCGCGGCGATGGCGGGGATCGGGCTGGACGCGGCGGTGGTGGAAGCGGCCCGGCGAGACGTCAAGCGGCGGCTGGGCTGGGTCGCGTACGCCGTGTCGGGCCTGACCCGGCTGTGGTGGCCGGCCACCGATTTCACCGTGCGGCTGGACGGCGCGGAGCCGATACACCGGCGGGCGCGGTGCGTGGTGGTGGGCAACAGCGGGCTGCTGCCCGGCGGGTTCGGGCTGCTGCCACGGGCACGGCTCGACGACGGGCAGCTCGACGTGGGCATCCTGGCCCCGTCAGGGCCGCTGGGCTGGCTGCGGGTGGCCGGGCACATCCTGACCCGGAGCCGGACCGGGAACGGGCACCTGGAACGGTTCCAGGCGAGCCGGGTCGAGATCAGCGCGGCGACCGCCCTGCCGCGGCAGATCGACGGTGAGCTGGCCGACCCCGGCCACACGCTGGACGTCTCGGTCTGGCCGCACGCCCTGACGGTGCGCCAGCCCGCCAGGCACGCAGGTAATGGACGGGCGTGATCGCCGCCCGTTCGGCATGATCGGTCTAGCTGAGGGTCGTCTCGATGCCGGCCGCGCGCAGGCGGGCGGCGTTCTGCTCGTCCAGGGCCGCGTAGGCGGCGATGTCCTCGGCGCAGACCTCGCGGTCCTCCGGCACGGGGCGCCCCCCGGCCAGCGCCGCCGGGTCGACCTCAGCCCGGTAGACGAACGTGGCGTTGCCGGTCAGGACCGGATGCCACCGGTCCCCCTGGGTCCGGAGTGAGACCGTGGCCACCCCGCCGGCGTTGCGCACCAGCACATCGGTCTCCGGGCCGACGTGGCCCGTGCGGGAGTAGACGGCGCGGGAAGCGGCCATACCCGACCCGCACGAGGCGGTCAGCCCGGCGCCGCGCTCGAAGGTACGCACGAACACCTCGGCCGGTTCCAGCGGCAGCAGCACCGACAGGTTGGCGCCCGCCGGGAACACATCCGGCTCAGCCGCGATCCGCTCCCCCATCGCGACCAGGTCGGACTCGACGTACTTGTCGACCAAGGCAACCAGGTGCGGGTTCGGGATGGTCACCGCGGTGAACCGCAGGGCCGGGTCGAGATCGGGCAGCCGGGCCTCGGTCACCATCCGGTGGCCCGCTACCACGGGATGCTCCGGGCTGAAATCGACGGCCGGGTGCTCCAGGCTGATCTGGCTGACGCCGTGAGCCGTGTCTGGCGCGCGGCGGACCGTGTACTGCTGCGGACCGCTGCGGATGACCGCAAAATCAGCATCCTGGCGCTCCAGGATGACGCGGCCCAGGCAGCGCATGCCGTTGCCGCAGAACTCGGCGGACGAACCGTCCGGGTTGAAGAACCAGGCCTCGGGTACCTGCGGCCGCGCATCGTAGAAGTAGATGCCGTCCCCGCCGAACGGCCCGGTCCGGTCGCACAGGCGGCGGACGAAGGAGCGCAGTTCGGCCTCGGAGGCGAAGTCGCGCGGCGTCATCGCGGTCACGAAGATGTCGTTCTTCGAGCCGTGCGCGTTCAGGATCTCGGCCATCGCGCCCAGCCTATCTGGGACAGGGTCAGGCGCTGAACGCGTCCGGAAAGGACGAGGCCGTCCACGTGAACGTGTCCGGCGCTGGTGTGGCCGCCCACGCCGACGCGCTCGGCAGCCCGGCGCCGCCGGCCTCGAACGCCGGGTAGGTCGAGAACCGCATCCCCTCGGCGTAGTTGCGCAGCGCCACCCGGGACCGGTCGAGCATGTTGGTGGGCAGGTCCCCCAGCCCGAACCAGCACACGCCGGGCGAGCTGTGCTCGGGCACGCTCTGCCCGGGTGGGCTGTGCTCGCCTTCCCAGCCGGCCGCGGTCAGGAAGAAGGCGATCCGGCCGCTGCCCGAGACGTCGTGCATGACGTGGGCGAGCGACACGTCCTGCGCGCCGATGGTGATCTCGGCCTCGGCCGATGCAACCCGGATGGCCGTCTCGACGATCGTCTCGCGGTCGGCCAGCTGCCCGGTCGGAGGCTCGTAGGCGCCGTCCCCATACCCGGTATTGGCCCGCTCCCGCAGGAGGATCCGCCCATTCCTGATCAGCAACAGAATGACGTCCACGACGACCCTGCGGCGCTGCTGCACGTCCGCAGTGATCGCAGCGTCGCCGGCTCTGTCCATGTAAGCCGCCTTGCCGCGCGTCCCCACTACCCCAACCCCCCAACTCAGCCCAGCCGACGCGATTTCTGTGACCGTGTCCGCGCCGCCCGGGAAGAGCACGGTACCTCTGGCCCCTTGTGGATCGCCATGTGCACAAGCGCGGCCAACCTGTGGACGACGCCGGGCAGAATTCACAGGGGCTGCGGGCGCAACCGGGCTCGACCGCTGGCAGACAGGCCCTGAAGGCTGTGGAGATCGCGGGGCCCATGTGGACAGTGCCGACGGAGAATAGTACGAAAAACCACCGACGGTAACGACCCTACTCGTTACTCATCGTAACGGCCGAAGACAGGCAGACGCGGCGGGCCGACCCTAAAGCGGTCAGGTCTGGTCAATCGCCGGAGGGCACGCGGCGGCGCAACGACCACAGCTGCGCGCCGCGCTCGACCTCCAGGGCAGCGGACCACGGCAGGCGAGGCGGCCCCAGTTC
>JBAPYC010001351.1:0-2717 GCA_049284535.1 Streptosporangiaceae bacterium | reverse complement strand
GTCGTCTGGCGCGCCGCCCGGCTGGTCGCCGGGTTCGGCGAGCTGCTCATGGCGGCGGCCGCCGCGCTGCCACGCGAAGCGCCGATCCCGCTGGTCAGCGCGGAGCAGCTGGCCTGGGGGTACCGTTACCGCCCCTCACCCGCCGATGAGCACGTCACCGTGCACCTGCCAGTGAACCGGTGGCTGGCCCGGCGGACCTGGATGTGCCTGCCCGGCCCGCCCGGCGCGGGCACCGTGATCGCCGAGGTGCCATCCACCGCAGCTCCGCTCGAGCAGCAGATCTGGCGTGGCATTCACGAGGGAGCGCACCTGGACCACCTGGCCTTCCTGGCTCGCGGCGGTCCGCGGGCGCCTAGCCCGGAGGAGTTCGGCCGCGGGCTGCTCGTGGCCGAGTCCTACGCCATGGCCGTGGAGATCCTGGCCGCGGTGGAGTGCGTGCTGGACGGGCAGGGGCGGGCGGTATGGCAGCTCGGCGCCGGCCTGATCGAGCGGGCCGCCCGGCTGCCCGGCAGCACCAACCCGGCGGCCGAGTTCCTCGACCTGCCTACCCTGGCCGAGGTGTACCTGCTCGGCCCGCTCGAGCTCCTGGCCGGCGCAGCTGCCGCCAGCGTGCCCGCCTTCCTCCCGGCCGAGCTCGCCGCCGCGCTGGGTGAGCGGTGGCGCCGGGCTTGTGCCAGCTACGCGCCGGCTATCGCGTTCACGGACGCCGCCACTGCCTTGACTGGAGGTGCGAATTGAAGCCCCTCTGGCCACAACTGTCAAGGGAAGAAGCGTTTATTTAAGTAAATCCTGCATGGATGGACATCGTTTATCTAGCTACACTAAGCTAATCCCTGGTGCTCACGGGATCCGGGACGGACAACGCCCTGGATGGGCCGTAAGTGGCAGATGAGGGAGGGACCGCAGGTCGGGCGGAGCCATGGTGGTGGCGTCGGCCAGGCCGGCGGAAGGGTCGTGAGGGATAAATACAACGTAACAAGGGTCTTATCGCTATTCCATGATCGCCCGTACGGCAGGCGGCGACCCGCACCGTCTCAGGCTACAGGCGGCTGGCAATTTGCTCGCTACGGTAAATCCGGCTGAAGTCATTTCCAATTGCTTCACTTAAGCGAGTTAAGCGCCACACAAGACCGATGACTGGCGCGCCCGCCATGACAGGGACACCTGCGTGACGGATGAAGCCGCCTGATGAATCTGAAGCCTTTGGGGGCATATGATTCCTTTCGGTCAGTTTTACCAACTCCCGTCGCGACAAGCGGCCGGATCGGCCTTGCCGGCCTGCCGTACCCTCCCGAACTCGTCACGGACTGGTCCCCGTGACGTATTAAGACCCAGGTGGCGGCCACCAAATGCCCTGACGGAGCAGGCCGTCACCTGGCAAAACCTGGGGAGGGATCTGGAATGAGCGACATCGTGAGCCGTTCGCAGCTTGATGGCCGGGATCTGGACGAGGCCATCGAGCACGCTCGAGCGGCCCTGGCTGCGCTGGCGGGCGTGCCCGGCGACGGAGATGGGGCCGGTTACCCGGAGGTCATCGCCGAGGCCCGGGCGCTGCTCGGAGCTCTGCTTGAGCACCGGATCACGCAGGCCGCGGCCCGGCTGGACGAGCGGAATGACGCCGCCGTGGCGGCCATCCGCGCCGACCGGAACGAGGCCATCGCGGTGGCCGGGGCGCTGCTGTACTGGCTGCCGGGCGACGACCCGGCCTGGCCCGAGGTGGCACTCACCCTGGGCCGCCTCAGCTACGACAGATACAGCGACCCGTGGCCGGGCGCCGACCCGCCGGATCCCGATGACCTCGACGCCGCGTGCGACCTGCTGCTTCGCGGAGCCCACTACGACGACGCGGACGAGCGCACCACGCTCTACCTGTTCCTCGCGCTGCGCGACCGCCAGCACCTGATGGCTCTGCCGTCCGACGCCCAGGCCCTGATGACCTGGGGCGAGCGGCTGCGCGCCTTCCCTGATGCCGGCGGCATCGGCGAGTCCGGCCTGCAGGACATGCTGGAGCTCGAACTGCTCGGCCGGGCCGATGATGCCGAGCACGCCGATGCTCAGCAGCGGGCCGATGCCCTGCACGGCATCGGGTTCCAGGCTCAGGCCGGCTCCAGGGCCCAGGCCGGGTCGCTGGCCCGGGCTGGATCCCCGGCCCGAGCCGGGTCCCTGGCCCGGCCTGGACTGCTGGCCCCGGCCAGACCGTGGGCCATGCGCCCCGCGCGGTTAACGGCCACGCTCATCTGACCCATCCGCCCAGCCAGCGGCGGCCACGGTATTGTCACTTCTCCGGGCACGGTGTCCGGGACGCGGCCCGTCCCGGACACCGCGGCCCGCCGAAGCCGCCCGCCTGGCGGAACTGGGCGCCACCCGGGTCCGCGCCCAGGGGACGAGGGCCTGGACCATTACGGCATGGCCATGGCCGACCCGGAGGCCAACGAGTTCGACATCGCCTAGACCGGGAGGGCGGGGAGCCTTCCGGTGCGATGATTTTCCTGGTGGCCGTCGGTCTTACCGAGCATGACTATGACGACGAGAGTCCAGAGCGTGTCGATCCCGGTGGCCGATCAGGACCGGGCACTGGCGTTTTACACAGAGGTGCTCGGCTGCGAGCTGCGCACCGACATCGAGGTGTGGCCCGGGGCCAGGCTGGTGGAAGTGGTGCCCCCCGGGTCGAGCGTCGGCCTGGTGCTACTGCCCCCGGACAGCGAAATCCCGATGGC
>JBAPYC010001350.1:0-3283 GCA_049284535.1 Streptosporangiaceae bacterium | reverse complement strand
GAACCGCACTACCCCGGGGAGGACCAGCCCGCCAGCCGAGATGACTCCTGGTCCCGAGGGTACCTCAGGCCGCGGTCATCCGTAGAGGTGGTCGAGCCCGACGAGCTTAATGCCGGGGTCAGCGGCTGCGTCGCTCGAGGCGGGATCAAAGCCAGCGCTGCTGTAACAGGTGAGCCGGGTGGTCCGTGCCTCGTATCCCTACACCGCGAGGAGGTCCCGGACCCGGCGCAGCAGACCGGACCGGGTCGAAGACCCGTTCCGGCTTCCTGACCTGCTAGTTCACAGTAGAACTATATACCTTAGGTCTACACCCCTTGGTTTTGTACTCCTCGCTTCTTCAGCCGCCACCGCGCCCCAGCAGAGCCCAAAGCCCCAGCCTCAGTAAGCAGCGCCAGCCTCAGTAAGCCCCGTCCAGCCGCGCCCGCTGCTCCGCCGACAGCTCCAGCTCCACCGCCGCCAGGCTCTCCTCCAGCTGCGCCACCGACGACGCTCCCACCAGCGGGATCACCGGCAGCTCACCGCCGATGAGCCACGCCAGCACCACCTGGTTCGCGGTCGCCCCGGTCTCGGCGACCACCGACTCCAGCGCCGCCAGCCGGGGAACAGTCCCCGCGTGATCGAACTCCGGCCCGAGCGGCACGTTCGCACGCACATAGGCGCCCTTCAGCAGCGGGGAGTACGCCACCAGCGTGAGCCCGTCCGTCGACCGCAGGTAGCTCAGCAGGTCCCCGCCCACCACCCCGACCGAACCATCCGGCGACCACGGCGAGGGCACGTCCGTCCGCCGTCGCAAGTAGGAGTAGCTGTACTGCAGCACCGAATACCCGGCCAACCCGGCCGCCGCGGCCAGCGCACGCGACCGCTCCACCCGCCAGGCCCAGTGGTTGCTCGCCCCGAGCAGCCCCACCAGCCCCTCGGAAACCAGCGACCCGAAGCCCTCGACCGTCTCGGCCAGCGGCACCGAAGGATCCTCGATGTGCGCGTACAGCAGGTCCAGCCGGGACACCCCGAGCCGCTCCATGCTCCGTTCCGCGGACTCCCGGATCACCTTGGCCGACAGGCCCTCCAGCGGCACCAGCCGACCTGAGGAGTCCACGAACCCGGTCTCCGGCGCGAGCGGCCGCCCGCCGACCTTGGTCGCGATGAAGATCTCCTCGCCGATTCCGCGGCTGCGCCGCCAGCGGCCGAGCAGTTCCTCGCTCTCGCCGCCCTGGGTCCCGTATACCCAGAACGCGTAGTTGCCCGAGGTGTCGATGAACGTCCCGCCCGCCTCGGCGTAGCGGTCGAGGATGGCGAACGAGGTGGCCTCGTCGGTGCGGCTGCCCATCAGCATCGCGCCCAGGCTCAGCACGCTGACCTCGCGCCTGGTGGCCGGATCGGTCCCGATCGTGCGGTACTTCATCCCAATGTCCTCCGTTTGGCTCGTCCGTAGACGAGTCTCGGACATCGAGAGCGCTCTTAGTCAAACCCGGGACGTCAAACCCCAGCACCCACCTGGAGAAACGACGTCACCGACCGCCGGATCCCAGCCGCGTCCAGCCCGTATGCCGCCACATGATCAGCCGGCGTGCCGTACCGCCGCAACTCCTCCCGCGGCACTCCCAGGCTCAGCAGCCGGTGCGCCCGCCCGGACAGCGCCGCAGACACCGCGGCCGCCGACGTCCCGGCCAGGTACGGCTCCACCAGCACCACCGTCCCGCCCGCCGAACCAGCCAGGAACCGCAGCCCGTCGGCGTCGAACGGCCGCACCGTCGTGGTGTACGCCACGGTGACGTCCAGCTCTGCGACCGCGGAAAGCACCGGCGACAGCATCGGCCCCACCGCGATCACCACGCACCTGTGCCCTGGCCGCACCACCTGCAGCCCCGGCCGCAGCGGCAGCGCCTCCCGGTTGACCTCAGCCGACAGCCGCAAATACGTCGAGCCCGAGCCAGAGCCCGAACCTGAGCCCGAGCCCGAGCCGGAACCCAAGCTAGAGCCCGAGCCCGAGCCGGAACCCAGCCGCCCGTACGCCTCGCGCAGCAGCGCCGGCACCTCGTCCGGATGCCCTGGCACCTGCACGGCGAAGCCCGGCACGGTGTCGATCAGGGCCACGTCCTCCGGCGCCTGGTGCGTCCGCCCGGCCCGCGCCGCATCGAAGGAGGCCCCGATGCTGGCCAGCACGGCATGCGTGCCCTGATGCGCGAGATCCAGCTTGACCTGCTCGAACGCCCGCTCCACCAGGAACGGCGCGTAGGTGTGCAGGATCGGCCGCATCCCGGCCAGGGCCAGCCCGCCGCCCACGCTGACCATGAGCTGCTCCCGGATGCCCACGTTCAGCACCCGGTCGGGGTGCCGCGCCGCCACCTTGGCGAACAGGTCGGCGGAAATCTCGGCCAGCACCACCGCGGCCCGCGGGTCCGCCTCGACCAGCGCCGACGCCGTCTGCGCAAAAGCCGTCCGCATGTCAGTCACCGCAGCTCACCCCTTCCCCTCGACCGTGGCCACGACCAGCCGCGGCCCACCGAACCCAGAATCAGAACCGGACCCAGAACCGGACCCGGCACCGGGAGAACGGAACGCGGACGCCAGCGCCGCGTGATCACGCCCGTCCACCCGCGCCACCGACCAGCCGCTCACCGCGAAGTGCGCCTCGATCCCGCCCGCGCCCCAGCCGTAGGACGAGGACTGGTTGTCCACCGCGACCACGGTCAGGTTCGGCAAGCCAACGGCGCCCGCGTAGACGATGGCCTCGCTGTTGCTGCCCTCGTCCAGCTCCGCGTCGCCCACCAGCACGTACACCCGGGGCTCGGCGAATCCCGTCGCGAGCAGCCCGTGCGCCAGGCCCACCGCGAGCGGCAGCCCGTGCCCCAGTGACCCGCTGGCGATCTCCACGCCGGGGATCAGGTTGCGGTCCGGGTGGTAGCCGAGCGGCGAGGTCACCGAACCGAAGTCCTTCAGCCACGCTTCAGGGAAGAACCCCTTGGCCGCCAGCACGGCGTAGTACGCGGCCGGCCCGTGCCCCTTGGACAGCAGGAACCGGTCGCGGCCGGGGTCGCCGGCGGTGCCCGGCGAGACCCGGAGCACCTGGTCGTACAGCACCCAGAACACGTCGAGCGTGGACGTCGCGCTCGGCCCGTGCTTCTCGTCCCCGGTCATCACGGTCATCAGCCCGGGTAGCTCCGCATAGCTTCTGCTCATGCTCTGCTTGCTCATACGGCCACCATGCCGCGCGGGCCGCGTCCGCCGCATCGGCCACCCGCCGCAACCTGCCTACGCCGATGGTCCTAGGCCGCCCGATGGT
>JBAPYC010001349.1:0-12264 GCA_049284535.1 Streptosporangiaceae bacterium | reverse complement strand
GTGGTATTCGACTGCCTTCTCGCTGACGTAAAGCTCGCCCGCCACCTCGCGGTTGGTCAGCCCCTTGGCTACCAGCGTGGCGACGTCTTGTTCCCGCTCGGTCAGCGCAAGCGAATCGCGGGCCGTCCGGCCCGCGGGCCGCAGGCCGGACCGGGCCAGATCTTCGGCTACCCGCTGGCGGAACGGCTCGGCGCCCGCCGCGTCGAGCTGCTGGTGGGCGGAACGGAGCTGGTCCAGGGCGGCGCTGCGGTGGCCCCGGGCCCGCAGCAGTGATCCGAAAGCGTGCTGCAGCAGTGCCCGGTCTAGCAGCGGGTCGTCCGCTCCGTACGCGTCCAGGGCCTGCTGGAACAAGGAGGCGGCCTGATCGAGGTCGCCGCGGGCCCGGGTAACCCGGGCCCTCAGGCCGAGGATCCGGGCCTGGAAGTCGAGCTGGCGGTCGCCGGCCGCTTCGGCCAGCTGATCGACTTGTCGCGCGGCGGCGTCGACGGCGCCGGTGTCAATGGTCGCCACGATCAGGGTCGGCCACCAGCCCAGCGAGCTGAGCATCGGGATGGCCCGCACGTCACCGTCGCCGGTCAGAGGCTGCAGGCTGTCAACCACGCCGTCCGGCTCGTCCTGGGCGCGGGCCAGGGCGGCCTGGGCGATCCGGGCGGTGAATACGGCCTCCACTGTGCCGAGTACGGCCGCCGCGGTGTGCGCGGCGCTCACCTCCCTGGCGGCTGTCGACCATTGTCCCCGGCAGGCTGCCACCGTGGCGAGCGCCGCGTGAGCCTGGGCTTCGATCCACATCAGCTGTTCGTCCGAGGTCAGGGACAGCGCCAGCCGCGCGTGCACCAGGGCGTCGTCCCACTCACCCGAGCTGAGCAGCAGCTGGGCGAGGTGCAGGTGGGCGCGGGAAAGCTGCGCCGATGCCGAGTTCTGCGGAGCGACGCGGACGGCGGCCCGCATATCGGCGGCTGCGGTCACCGTCCGGCCGGCATAAAAACCGAGTGTTCCCCGTGTGATGAGCAAGGTCGTGTCCGCCCCGGACACCGACTCGGCAGCACCGGGAAGCCTCTCGGCCAGCCGGGCGAGGCCGGCCGGAGCACCGCGTAGCATCCCTTCGCCCAGGGCCAGCACGGTCCACGCGACCCGCTCCTGAGACTGGTCCGCCGGGTCAAGGGAAATGGCCTGGGCGGCCAGGGTGACGGCTTCGACGGCTCGGCCCTGGTGGACATACAAGGATCCGAGCGCGCACAGGGCGGCCGGCACGATATCCGCGGGCGAACCCATATGCTCCTCCGGGCCGGTGGCCTCGCCGTCTGGGGCAGTGGCGGCGAGCAGCCAGTGCTCCGCGGCCGTTGCGTCGCCTTGGTCGACCGCGAGGGTTCCCAGCACGAGGTTGCGCAGCGGGGTCGGCTGGCAGGCGAGTGCTCGCTCGCGCAGCCCGGCGGCGCGTGCCGTCTGCCCGTCGGCCAGCAGCAGGCGCATCGCCGTCAGCAGGCGCCGCTCCTGCTGGTCCAGCGCGGAGCTGAGCGGCCAGGCCCATAGCAGGTAGGTGGCAGCCAGCGCCACAGCGCCTTGCTCCCGCTCCTTTAGGGCAGCCGCCTCGACATCGTCGGCCAGGCGGTCATCGACCTGGTCAGCTGCCGCTACCCGGTGCGCGAGCGCGGCACCTGCGTCGAGGACCTGCGCGGCGGCGTGGTGCAGGGCCTGGCGGCGGGTGGGCGATAGGTCGTTATACACCGCGGCGCGGTAAAGGGGATGCGTGAATTGAACCGGCGTGTGCATCTGACCGGGCTCCCATGTGACGAATCCAGCCGTGAGCAGGCTCTCCAGCGCTGGAGTCGGCTGGCGGAGGCCGGCGATGCGGCCGACTTCGCTGAGCGCGCTACGTTGGTTGACCACGCTGAGGGCCGCGGCGAGCTGCCGTGCATCCGGTGGCAACGCGGCCAGCTGGGCAACCGTGGCCAAGGCCAGGGAACGAGGTGCCGGCAGCTCGCCATCGGGGACGGTCAACTGCTCGTGGGTGAGCTCGGACAATAGAGTCCGCACGTGCAGGGCATGACCGCCGGTATGCCGGTGGAGCCGCCCGGCGTGCCGGGGGGACAAGGCCTTGCCCGCCTGGCGCGCAAGCTCGCCGACCTCACCGACGCTCAGGCCGCCCAGCACTACCCGCTGGCAGCGATCTGGATTAAGGCAGAAACGCTCCCAGCCGTCAGCCCGCGGACCAGGTCGGCTACTGATCAGGAACACGACCTTGTCCCGGTCCAGCCGCCGCGCGACGGTCAGAAGTGCCTGGCAGGAAGCAGCATCGGCCCAATGCAGGTCCTCGACCACCGCGGCGACCGGCCCGGTGTCCTGCGCTGCGCCCAGCAGGGCCAGCATCTCCACGCCTGCCGCGAACGCGTCACGGGCGCCGACCGGCGCAAGCCCGGTCAGGACGCCAAGCGGCACATCACCCGCTAGTTCGTCCGCCTCCGCGCGCAGTACCTGACATCCGGCCGGCAGCCTGGCGAGGACTTCGTGCAGCAGCGCGGTCTTCCCCGACCCCGGCGCCCCTTCGATCCAGACCACCTGGGCCTGCCCCGCGACTGCAGTACGAACGCTGGCCGCGACCGCGGCAAGTTCGGCGTCGCGCCCGACGAAGGCCCGCTCGCTCACCGGCCTGGCACCCGCGGCTGCATCACTGTCCTTCCCCTAGCACGACAGTACTAGGGGATTCCCCTAGGGACTAGGAGCCCCCCGATCCGCAGAATCAGACCACAACAGCCCGCCCGGTTAGTCGGCCGGCGCAGCCGGTCCACTAACCACCAGACGACTAAGGAGTATTCGATGACCGACCTGATCTGGAGCTTTTCCCCCTGGCTGGCCTTCTTGCTCGGTACGAGGGTGACCTCGTTGTACGGGGCCGTCGCGGCCGGCGTTACGGTCGCCGCTGTCGTGGCCGTCAGGGCGGTGGCCCGGCGCCGGCTGCACCTGCTCGACGCCGCTGGCCTGTGCTACTTCCTGGCTCTGGGCACTGTCCTGGTCGCCGTCAACCCCGGACACCTTGAGTTCTGGTCCCGGTACGCCCAGGCCGGCTCGCACATCGCGCTGACCGTCATCGTGTTCGGCTCCATCCTCATCGGCCACCCGTTCACCGAGTCCTACGCGAGGCACACAGCCCCGGCCGCGCTCTGGTACACCCGCCAGTTCCACGCGATTAACCGGCGCATCTCGGCAGTCTGGGGGCTGGCGTTCCTGGCCGGGACCATCTCCTTGCTCATCGCCAGCAGCGTCGGCGACCGCCAGGTCCTGCTCCGGGTGATCGTCCCCTTCGGGGCCTTGTACCTGGCCTACCGGTACACCCAGAAGCAGACCAGGCAAGCACAAGACGCGACCCCTCTCGGTGAGCCGGCCGCCAGCGGCTCAGCTCTGACCACCCCGGCAAGCCCCTCACACTGAGCCAAGCCAAACCCGGCGAGCTGATGCGCATAAGCAGACGGAAGCGCACGAGGCTTTACCGGCACCTTCGGGAGCACCCCGAAACGGACGCCATCGAAGTCAGCCGAGGATGCCGGCGCGCTCGGACCACCGAGGAATCTGTCACCGTGAGTGATCGTCTCACTAACCGTCCCGTCCCGCCCTCGCGCGCGTCTGCACGACGGGCCGCCGCCCAGCCGGGAATGAGGGCGGGGATCACTTCTGCTGCGGGACCAGGTCATCGAGCTTGGACCGCAGGAAGTCCGACATCTGGTCGAGCTTGCGGCGCCGGTCTTCGATCTCCTCGAGCTTGGTCTCCAGCAACTGGCGCTGCTCGCCGTCGTCCAGGCGCCCGGCCACGTAGGCGGCGGCGATCGGCACCAGTTCGGACAGGGTGAAGCCGATCGACTGGGCCACCTTGATGTTCTGGATGAGCTCTACCGCGGCGTCGTCGTAGTCGGCGTAGGTCCTGGATCCGGCCGGGCGCACGGCGCAGGTAACCAGTCCGAGGCGGGTGTAGAGGCGGACCGTGTCACGGCTGACCCCGGCCCGGCGGCCGGCTTGGCTGATCAGCACGACGCTCCCTGACTCACGACGCTCCCTGACTCCCAGGCTCCCTCACTCATAATGCTCCTTGACTGTGGAGTATGGACCACAGTTTACGGTTGCGGCATGAACGAGGACCGGGTCGTGGTGATAACGGGGGCCAGCGACGGTATCGGCGCCGCGGCCAGCAGGCTGCTGGGGCGGCGGGGTGACCGGGTCGTGCTGGTGGGGCGCTCCCCCGCTAAGACTCGGGCGGTCGCCGCCGAGCTGGGCGCGGAGAGCCATGTGGCGGATTTCGCCCACCTTGGTCAGGTGCGCGAGCTCGCCGCAGAACTGATGCGCCGGCACCCTAGGATCAGCGTCCTGGTCAACAACGCGGGGATCATCGCGGGCGCACGGCGCACGGTCAGCTCCGACGGCCACGAGCTCACCTTCCAGGTCAACCACCTGGCACCGTTCCTGCTGACCATGCTGCTGCGCGAGCCGCTCGGCGCGGCCGGGACCAGCGTCATCACAACCTCGAGCCGGGCCAGCACGGCGCGGGACGCCGTAGTTGACCTGGATGACCTGGACATGGCGCACAGCTACGACGGCCTGCGGGCTTACAAGGCGAGCAAGCTGGCCAACGTGCTTTTTACTCGCGAGCTGGCCCGGCGGTGGGGAACGCTCGGGGTCAGCGCTGCCGCCGTGCATCCGGGGCTGGTCCGGTCGGGCTGGGGGCGGTCGGGACCGCCGGCCGTGCGGGTCGTGACGACCTCTCCGCTGCGGCTGGCCATGCGGTCGCCGGAACGGGGCGCGGACACGATCGTGTGGCTGGCGACCAGCGCACCGGGGCGGGACTGGACCAGCGGCGGTTATTTCGCCGACCGCAAGCCGGCCCGGCCCAACCCGCTGGCCGGCGACGTCCAGCTGGCGGGACAGCTGTGGGAGCGGTCGGCGGCGATGTGCGGCTTGTGACCGCCTTCGGGCTGGACACCGTGGTTGAACTCTGGAGGTAGGGCGGGCGCCAGGTGGTTGGGTCTCACCTGTTCAGGTGAGGCGGAGGTGGCTGGGCGGGTGGGACCGCGGAACAGGGGGCTCACCTGTTCTGGCGATACTGCGCAGGGGCTGGCGCGTGGTCCAGTAAGGGCATGAGCGAGAAGCGAGATCTTGATGGGCAGATCGCCCTGGTGACCGGGGCGACCTCCGGGATCGGGCGGGCCGTGGCGCTGGAGCTGGGGCAGCACGGGGCGAACGTGATCGTGCACGGGCGGGACGCCGGGCGCGGGGCAGCGGTGGTGGACGCCGTCGGTGAGGCGGGCGGGCAAGGGCGGTTCGTGGCCGCCGACATCAGCGAGCCAGGCGGGCCGGAGGAGTTGGCCGCGGCGGCCGGGGACGTGGACATCCTGGTGAACAACGCCGGCGCCGCATGGTTCGGGCCGACCGAGGACCTGGACCTGGCCACCTACGAGCGGCTCTTTGACGCCAACGTGCGGTCGGTCTACTTCCTGGTGGCCGCGCTGGCCCCCAAGATGGCGGCCCGCGGCAGTGGCAGCATCATCAACGTGGGGAGCATGGCCGGGCAGGTCGGCATGCCGGGCGGCGCCGCCTACAGCGCCACCAAGGCGGCGCTGGCCGCCATGACCCGGTCCTGGGCGGCCGAGTACAGCCCGGCCGGAGTGCGGATCAACACCGTCGCCTCCGGGCCTGTGTACACCGCGATCCAGCCGGAAGAGGTGACCGCGGCGGTGGGCGACACCACGATCTTCAAACGGGCCGCGCAGCCGGAGGAGATCGCCGGCCTGATCGGGTTCCTGGCCTCGCCGCAGGCCAGCTACATCACCGGGGCGACCTTTGCCGCCGACGGCGGCCGGACGGCGATTTAGGGGACGGAGATCCAGGAGGACAGAGCTGCAGCAGGACAGGGCTGCAGTAGGACAGGGCTCTAGGAGGAGCGGCATGACCGTAGCACTCGTGACGGGGGCGACGTCCGGGGTAGGCCGGGCCGTCGCCGAGCGGCTGGGCCAGGACGGGCACGAGGTGATCGTGCACGGGCGGAACGCCGAGCGCGGCGCCGAGGTAGTCGAGGCGATCGAGCGGGACGGCGGGACGGCACGGTTCGCCGCCGCGGACCTGGGCGAGATGAGCGGGGTCGAGGAGCTGGCCGGGGCCGGCGACGTCGACGTGCTGGTGAACAACGCCGGGTTCTCCTGGTTCGGGCCTACCGCCGACCTCAAGCCGGATGAGTTCGACGCGCTGTTCGCCAGCAACGTGCGGGCCGCGTACTTCCTGGTGGCAGCGTTTGCGCCGGGTATGGCCGCCCGGGGCAGTGGCAGCATCATCAACGTGAGCAGCATGGCGGGGCGGATCGGGCTCGCGCCGGGAGCGGCCTACGGCGCCACCAAGGGCGCGCTGGAGTCGCTGACCCGGGCCTGGGCCGCGGAGTTCAGCCCGGCGGGGGTGCAGGTGAACGCGATCGCGCCCGGGCCGGTCTACACCCCCGGGGC
Source organism: Streptosporangiaceae bacterium (assembly GCA_049284535.1). Lineage (GTDB taxonomy): Bacteria > Actinomycetota > Actinomycetes > Streptosporangiales > Streptosporangiaceae > Palsa-504. Next base: position 5,788 of record JBAPYC010001349.1, on the reverse strand, counting down.
GGCGCCCGAGCGGATCACCGCGCTCGGTAAGACCACGCTGCTGGGCCGGGCCGCCCAGCCGGACGAGATCACCGGGCTGGTCAGCTTCCTGGCCTCGCCGCGGGCCAGCTACATCACCGGAGCCGTGCTGGCCGCAGACGGCGGCCGGACGGCGATCTAGCGGCGGGGCTGCGGGCTGCCGGCCTGCGGGCTGCCGGCCTGCGGGCTGCCGACCTGCGGGCTATTTGGCCCACGAGTTAGGGAGACACGATGACGATCACGGTGTATGCGCTCAGCGTGGACTGCGCCGAGGCGGAGAAGCTGGCCGGGTTCTGGTCGGCGGCGCTCGGACGGCCGGTCCGGTCCGGCGCCACGGCCGGGTGGGCAGCGATAGAAGCAGGTCCGGCCGACGGAGGTGGGGCACCAGGTCCGATGATGCTGTTCCACCAGGTGCCCGAGCCCAAGATGGTCAAGAACCGGTGGCACCTGGACCTGGTCACCACCCAGACCGAGGCGGAGACCCGGCGGCTGCTGGGCCTGGGCGCCACCGTGCTGCGGGTGTTCGAGGAGAACGGGCGGCATCGGTGGACCACCTTCGCCGACCCCGAGGGCAACGAGTTCGACCTGGTCTCTGGCTGAAGAGCCCTGTCGTCGAGTTGAAAGGCACGGCATGAGCGAGTACACGCACGAGACGGCACGCCATGAGACGGCGCTCCACGAGACCGCACTCCACGAGACCGCGCCGACGCGGTTCATCGAGGCGGGCGGCATCCGGTTCGCTTACCGGCGGTTCGGCCGGGCCGGCGGGCGGGTCCCGCTGGTGTTCTTCAACCACTTCCGCGGGAACCTGGATACCTTCGACCCCGCGATCACCAACGGGTTCGCCACCGACCGCGAGGTGGTGGTGTTCGACAACGCGGGCGTGGGCGCCAGCACCGGGACGCCGCGGGACACCGTGCCCGGCATCGCGGCGGACGCCGAGACGTTCCTGGACGCCCTCGGCCTGGACCAGCTCGACATCCTTGGCCACTCGATGGGCGGCGAGTGGGCCCAGCTGGTGGCGCTGGGCCGGCCGGCGCTGGTCCGGCGGCTGGTGCTGGTCGGGACCGGGCCGCGGGGTGGGGAGGGCATGGCCGCGCAGCGGCCCGAGACGGCGGCGCTGTTCGCCAAGACCTACGAGCGGCAGGACGAGATGTGGCTGCCGATCTTCTTCAGCCCGTCCGCGGCGGGCCAGCAGGCCGGCTGGGCCTACCTGAACCGGATCCGGGCCCGGCAGCAGGACCGCGACCTGCCGGTGTCGGCCGAGACGGCGCTGGCGCACCGGGCCGCGGCCGGGGACTGGGGGCAGTCGACCGGGGGCGACTTCGGCTACCTGGAGAAAATCACCCAGCCCACTCTGGTGGTAAACGGACATACCGACATCGTGATCGCCACCGTCAACTCGTTCATCTTGCAGCAGCACATCCCCGACGCCCAGCTGATCCTGTATCCCGACTCGGGCCACGGGTCGCACTTCCAGTACCCGGAGCTGTTCCAGGCCCAGACCCGCCTGTTCCTCGATGGATAGGGTTCCTGGACGCCTGATGTCCGGCGACGACTGATGCGGATCATCCGGGTTGCCGTCTGGGTGGTCGCGGCGGTGCTGCTCGGGGTGGCCGGGGCGGTGGCGCTGTACGAGACCTCGGTGCAGCCGGGCGCCTCGCTGGTCGCGTCGGTGTTCAACAAGAACCAGTTGGTCACGCCGCCGCCGGGCTTCGCCGCGGTGGCGGCGACGGTGACCGAGCGGCGAGTGGCCGTGCCGGTGCCCGGAGCGCCGGTGGCACACCTGGACATCTACGAGCCGCGGGGTGCGGGAGGTGGGGCCGAGGGCGGCGGTCTGAGGCCAGTGGTGCTGTGGGTGCACGGCGGCGGGTTCATCTCCAGCTCATCCGGCAGCGTGCGCGACTACGCCATCCTGCTGGCGCACGCGGGATACACCGTGGCCAGCCTGGACTATAGCCTGGCGCCGGGCACGAAGTACCCGGCGCCGGTCCGGCAGGGCAACGCGGCGCTGCGGTTCCTGCGGGCCGACGCGGCGAGGTTCGGCGGGGACCCGGACCGGATCGTGCTCGGCGGCGACTCGGCCGGATCGCAGATCGCCGGCGAGCTCGCCGCGGTCCAGACCAACCCGGGGCTGGCCCGGGCGATGGGGATCACGCCCGCGGCATCACTGCCCCCGGCAGCAAGACTGCGGGGCGTGGTGCTGTTCTGCGGGCTGTACGACATGCGCACCGTGGGCGCGACCGGGTTCCCCGGGCTGCGCACCTACCTGTGGGCCTACACCGGGGTGCGGGACTGGACCTCTTATCCCGCGATCGACCAGCTGTCGACGACCCGGCAGGTCACCGACGACTACCCGGCCGCGTTCCTGTCCGTGGGCGACATCGACCCGCTCCAGTCCCAGGGCCTGGAGCTGATCGGGGTGTTGCGGGCACACCACGTGCCGCTGACCACGCTGCTGTGGCACGGGCAAGGCCTCAAGCACGAGTACCAGTTCAACTTCACGTCGCCACAGGCGCGCACCGCGTTGCAGCGCACGTTCGCGTTCCTGGCCACGGTCACCAGGGGGTAGGGGCATGCGGATAGTGCTGGGGGCCGGCTGGGTGCTGCTGGTGCTGATCAGCTTCTGCGCCGCCTACGTGCTGCTCCTGGAGGGCGGTCACTTAGTGCGAGCCCGCGCTAGGCGGAGTGCACGATCTGCACCGCCGTCGCTCCCGACGCGTGTGACCGTGCGGACAGCCGGGGATATCACGTCACCTTGGAACGCTGCCTGAGCCGGCAACCGTGTCGATCGGCCAGGCTGGCGTTCGTATAGGAGGCAAAGGAGCCGGCCTGCGGCCGGCGTAGCCCGGCGAAGCGAGGAGACATCAATGTCTGAGCTGAAGGTCCTGCTGGCTGGCCTGGGTATTCCCGAGTCACCACGATGGCACGAGGGCAGATTGTGGTTCTGCAACTGGATCGAACGGCAGGTCATGGCGGTCGGCCTGGACGGCAAGGCCGAGGTCATGGCCAGACGAGATCCCGGCAGCCACCCGATGGGCTATTCCATCGACTGGCTGCCCGACGGCAGGCTGCTGGTGACCGGCGACAAGGTGCGGCGCCAGGAGCCCGGCGGGTCGATGGTTGTCCACGCCGAGCAGCACGCAAACGAGATCGTGGTGGACGGCCGCGGCAACGTCTACCTTAACGGCGCGGACTTCAACTTCGTCGCAGGAGCGCCGCCCAAGCCCGGCTATATCAAGCTCATCACCCCAGACGGCGAGCTGCGCCAGGTCGCCGGCGACATCCAGTTCCCGAACGGCATGGTCATCACGCCCGGCAACCGGACGCTGATCATCTCCGAGTCCTTCGCCGGCCAGCTCACCGCGTTCGACATCGACGCTGACGGAGGGCTGTCCAACCGCCGGGTCTTCGCAGGGGGCGTCGCTCCGGACGGTATCTGCCTGGATGCCGAGGGCGCGATCTGGGTCAGCACCGGGTTCTCGGTCGCCCGCGTCGCCGAGGGCGGCGAAGTCCTGCAGCGCGTCGAACTGCCCGAGGGCCGGGCCCCGTTCGCGCTGATGCTCGGCGGACCAGACCGGCGAACCCTGTTTATCTGCACCGCAGAATGGCGGGTGGCCGACGACCACGTCGTCAACCTCGATCGGCTGACCAACGGGCCTCACACCGGAGAGATCCTGACCCTCCCGGTCTCCGTACCCGGCGCCGGCCGGCCATGACCAGGTAGCCGGCTAATCCGAGTGCCCGCAGGAGCAGATCGCTGCTCTCGTCCGCGACCTCCGCGGTTACCTCACCCGCCGCTATTAGTGCGCACATCCCATGACAAACCGCGGAACGGAGCCACCTACTTAGTCGGCCGGCACTGAGGGTCGAGCCAGCCCGAGATGCTGCTGGCCAGGGCGGGCAGGGGCAGCGAGCCCTGGTCCAGCACCGCGGCGTGGAAGGCTGACAGCGAGAACTCCTCGCCCAGTCGCTGCCGGGCCTGCTCCCGGAGCCGCAGGATCTCCAGCTTGCCGGTCAGGTAGGCCAGGGCCTGACCGGGCATGACCACGTACCGGTCGATCTCGTCGGCCATGAACGACGGCGGCATGGGCACGTGCGCGAGCGCGTACTCCAGGGCCTGCTCCCGGCTCCAGCCGAACGCGTGCATGCCGGTGTCCACCACCAGCCGGACCGAGCGCATCAGCGCGGAGCTGACCGCGCCCAGCCGGGCCCGGTCGTCAGCGTACAGGCCGGCCTCCTCGGCGAGCTGCTCGGCGTACAGGCCCCAGCCCTCGGAAAACACGGTGATGCTGCGCTGGCGCTGCAACGCGGGCAGGCCGGTGAGCAGCTGCAGGCGGGAGAGCTGCAGATGGTGACCGGGGACCGCTTCGTGGAACGCGACCACTTCCAGGTCCCAGCCGGTGCCCGCGGTAGGCCGTTCGGTATTAAACCAGTAGGTGCCGGCCCGGCCGCCGTCCAGCCTCGGCGGGGTGTAGTGCGGCGCGGCCCCGCTGACCGCCACCACCTCCGGCATCGGCGTGACCTGGCACGGCGGCGGCAGCGGGGCCGGGAAAACCTCCGGGGCGCGGGCCTCGGCCCGGCGGATCGCCACCGTGGCCTGGCGGATCGCCTCCTGCGCAGTGATCAGGCCGGCCGAATCGCGCAGCGCGGCGAAGACCTCCTCCAGGCTGTTCAGGCCCAGGCCGCGGCCCAGCTCGACCGCCCGGGCCTCCAGCTCGGCGGTGTTGTCCAGGCCGATCTGGTGCAGTTCCTCCGGCTTGAGCGGCAGCGTGGTGTAGATCCGGATGGCCCGGGCGTAGTCCTGCGCGCCGCCGGGCAGGTTGACCAGGCCGGCCTGCGCGGACGGGCGGGCCTGGGGCAGCAGGTCCCTGACCGTCTCGACCCAGCGGGCCAGGGCGGGGCGGATGAACTCGTCGGCGATTTGGCGGCGTTCGGCGTCCCAGGCGCTGGCGCCGGACCAGTTTTCCGGTGGGCGCGGGGCGAGGATCGGCTTGATGTCCGGGGCGGCCAGGATGTCCTCGGCCCAGGTGACGGCGTCCTGGGCCAGCGGGGCGACCGGGAAACGGCCCTTGGCCGCGCCGGCCCGCAGCCGCTCGGTGACCTGGTCCAGCCAGCCGCCGCTGCGCCGCAGCCGGGTCAGGTAGGCACTGGCCGCGGCGTCGTCGAGCAGGACCGTTCGGGCGGCGATGGCGAAGAGCAAGGCCGGGCCCGCGTAGTGCTTGGCGGTGACCGTGTACTCGAGCCGGGCCGAGTCGATCGACTCCTGCTCCTGGGTGGCGGCCTCGATGATGCAGTCGAGCGTGACCGCGTCTTCGCGGCTGAGCTGGGTTCTGTCGACGTCGCCGGCCTCGGTCAGGAAGCCGTCGATCTCGGCGCGCCAGGCCTGCTCGCCGGCCTCGCTCTCGTCCGGGACCAGGTCGTCGTAGCCGGGGATGCCGTAGGAGCTGGCGGTGAACGGGTTGTGTGCCAGCCAGCGCTGGTGGAAGCGGTCGGCGAGGTCGCGTACGTCGGTCATGGTCCTCTATTGAACTCCTGGGGGGCGGGTTCGGGCGGTGGGGGTCGTCGTAGGGTGGGAGGGGCGCCCAGGTGGATCGCGCGAGTCACTTCCGTCACAGGGCGGTGCCTCGGCCGGCGGGTTGGGCTGCTATGACGACCCCAACTGACGATAAAGCCAGGGCAGACCCCAACCCTGCGCACGCAAGCCACTTCCGTAACGTGGCGACACCAGTTAGGGGCACGCCGGAGCGCAGCCATGAGAGCGAAGGAG
>JBAPYC010001348.1:0-7177 GCA_049284535.1 Streptosporangiaceae bacterium | reverse complement strand
CCCGAATCCAGCACGCGGCGGCCCCGGCGAGCACGGCAGCGTACGGGCCGGCCGCCGCCAGCTCAGCCAGCGCGGACACGTGCCGCCTGGCCTCCTCCGGTGATTCGCCGGCGATCGCGGCGTGCATGCCGTACCAGTGCAGCGGCACCCGCCACAAGACAGGCTGGCCGAGTCCCGCCAGCAGCACCTCCGCCTGCTGCAGGTGCGGCTCGATCCACCACTGCTCCTGCAGCCGGGCCGCGGCGACCGCCAGCTCACCAAGCGGCAGCAGAACGTACAGGTCGACCGGGTGGCGGAGCAATGCCTCACATGCCCGCGACCAGCCGAGCCGCAGCGCAGCCAGATCGCCTTCACGCCGGGCCAGGCCCAGGCTCGCGGCCGCAGCGAACAGCTCGTCGCGGGGTTCCAGCGGCAGCCGGCCCACGCCCACCGAGGCCAGCAGAGCGTGGGCGTCCTTGGTGTGCCCGCGCATGGTCGCGAGGAAGGCCAGCAGAAGGGTGTGCCGCGTCGCGGCTGCCTTGCCGCCCAGCCCAGCCGAGATGGCCCGCCGCAGCACCGAGTGGGCCGCACCGAACTCCCCGGCATGCATGGCCACCAGCGCCGCCAGCGCCGCGGGCGTGTCGGGTAGCAGCGGCGTGCTGCCCATCGGCTCCAGCAAGGTCGCGGCCCGGGTGAGCTGGGAGAGCGCCGTGATCGGCGAGCCGCTTATCGTCTCTTCGATGCCGTGGGCCATCAGCGACTCGACGCCGCTGAGCAGGGTCGGTGCACTCTCGCCCTGGCGGCCGGCGGCGGCTAGCACCTGCCTGGCCTCGCCGATGGCGCCGATGCCGGCCAGTACCGGAACGGCGATCATCGGGTAATCGGCCCCGGCCGCCGTCCCGGCCACCCGGTACAGTTCGGCCGCGCGGGACAGCAGCCCGCGATGGGCGAGGACGGCAGCGGTGATGCCGAGCGCCCGGGCCCGTTCGGCGGCATGCTCATCGTGCTGGGCTCCGTCACCCTGGGCCTCGTCACGCTGGGCCCCGTCACTTAGGGCCTCGTCCGCCAGCCGCAGCGCCTCGTCGAGCCGGCCGCTGCGCGCGGCGGCGTCGGCCCGGCAGACGAGCAGGGAAGGAGTCTGCATTCCGGCCGCACCGGCCGCGGTGAAAAGCCTGTCCGCCAGCTCGGGTGCCGAGCCGAGCGCCTCGCTACCCGCAGCCAGCAACGCAGTAGCTATCTGGGGGCCCTGAGCGCCGGCCCTCATCACGGCCTGGCCGACTGCCAGCATGGAGCCGCCGCGCCGTAGCTGCAGGCCGGCCAGCATCTCGCAGACACGGTTCGTATGGGCCGCCGGAGCCAGCCGCAGCAGCAGCCGCCCGACCAGCGGCACGACCGCGCCGTCTTCGGCCATGAGCCCGGTGGCCTGAGCCTCATGCAGGGCCGCATTGATGGCCGGCCCGTCGGCGTTCAGCAGCTGGGTGAGTGTCTCGGTGTCGCCGCCCGCGCCGAGCGTCGCGGCGAAAAGCACCTCCTGCACCTGCGCGGGCAGCGCCTCGATGACGTAGCGCAGTTGCTCTTGAACACCGGCGGGAACGTCAAGCCTGGTGCGCGGCGCAAGATGGCTGAGGATCTCCGTGCTGAGCTGACCGCTGTCCCTCAGCCCGACCACCAGCTGTTCCAGCAGAACGGGCAGGCCGGCGGTCTGCTCGAACAGCAGCCGGGTCAGCGGTTCCGGGCACGGAGCGCCCAGTAGCCCGCAAACTCGCTCAGTCAGGGCGGCCCGGTCCAGATGGCCGAGCACGATCGGCGGGCGATGCGCGGTGAGGGCCGAGCCGAGCGCGCTGAGCGCCGGGCTCGCGGGCCAGCGGCGGTGCGCCACCAGCAGTCGCTGACCGGGGGAGCGGGCGAGCTCCCGCAGCCGGCCGAGGCTGGCCTCGTCGAGCAGTTGCGCGTCGTCGATCAGCACTGGCGCCCCGGTAAGGTCACCGCTTGCGTGGCAGTCTCTGATGACCGGCACGCCCGACATGGCGTAATGCCGGGCTGCCGCCTCGATCAGTGGCGTTTTACCGCAGCCACCGGGACCGATGATGTCGACCAGCAGCCCGGCACCCGGTTCGGCGTCGATCTCGTCGCACAGCCGGCTTGCCGCTGCGGATATGCTCGCCCGGTAATCCGGCGCGATCTGCGTCATCTACCGGGTTACCCGCGGGCCATACCATCCGGACTGCCCCACCGGGGCGGAAGTCGGTACCATCGCTGCTCCTCGGTCACTCGGCGAACGGAACGCTGCACCGGGTGAGCGCAGAAGGTACGCCAGGACCTGGACCCTGAACCAGGACGGCACATACGACGCGGGTAAATCGCGCCGCGGCCGCCCGTTCTCCGCTCTCCCCCCAAGCAGCACGTTAGACGTTTCTATGTACAGATGTCCGGCATATTTCATGATCTGCAGATCAGCCTGTTCTGAGTCGGTCACCCGCCGTCACCGTGACCTGCGCGCTTACGCTTCCAGCAGGGCTGCCCCCGGGCTGGGCATACTGGCCTCATGCCAAGCCGGAAGATCGACCCCAGCCGGAAGATCGACCCCAGCCAGCAGATCGACGCGGTCGTGTTCGATCTGGGCGGCGTCCTGATCGACTGGGATCCGCGCCACCTGTACCGGCGCGTGTTCGATGACCCGGCCGAGATGGAGGATTTCCTGGCCCGGATCTGCACGATGGACTGGCATCGCGAGCACGACCTGGGTGCCGACATCACGGCGTCGTGCCGGCGTCTGGCCGAGCGCCATCCCGGTTACCAGGACCAGATCATGGCCTGGGCCGAGCGCAACGAGGAGATGGCCGCCGGGCCGATCGAGCCCGTGGTCCGCGTGCTGGCGGACGTGAAGGCGGCGGGCGTCCGCTGCTTCGCGCTGAGCAACATGGAACCGGATGCCTGGCTCACCCGCTGCGCCCGGTTCGGGTTCATGACGTGGTTCGACGGCCACGTCATCTCCGGTATCGAGGGCGTGGCCAAGCCTGATCCGCGGATCTTCCAGATCGTGCTCGACCGCTATGCTCTGGAGCCTGCGCGGACCGTCTTCGTGGACGACTTGCCCCGCAACGTCGCAGCCGCCAGAGTCCTGGGCATCAACGCCGTGCAATACACCGGCGCCGGCCAGCTGCGCCACCAGCTCCAGGTCCTCGGCACGCCCGGGGCCTGAGCCCGCCGGCCACGATACGGCCTGTTCACGACAAGGCCCGGCCGCGTTTAGCCCGGAACGCTTGCCCGGCCGCGCCTCCCATGGCAAAGTCCCTCATCTGTACAGAAAACGACTAAATCCCAGGAGGTCGCCCATGATCAGACGGTTCCGCGGCTCCGTGCCGTTGCTGGCCGGCTCCGTTATCGCCGCCGCTGGCCTGGTGTTCGGGTCGCTCACGGCCGCCAACGCGCTGCCCTTCAGCCACAGCCCGGGGCTGTCCGTCGATCAGCAGGCGGCCAAGGTCAAGGCCGAGGACGCCTACGACCCGGTCAACGGCAACAACGAGCTGAACCTCGGCGTGCTCGAGGACCAGATCACCCACTACTACGGCTCGGCCAGCGCCACCTACCCCGTGGTGGGCAAGGTGACCATCCCGTCGGCCACCAGCAACTACGCCAAGCAGATGAAGCAGATTGTGTCCGGCGCCGAGGCCTATCTGGGCCACGCCATCCGCACCTACCGCGGCCACGGCAAGCCTGCGGTCGTGTTCGACATCGATGACACCCTGCTCAACACCTACGACTACGAGGTCGCCGAACAATTCGGCTACACCTCGGCCAGCAATGCCGTCTGGATCAACGCCGCGGCGTTCCCGGCCGTGTTCTACATGCCGCAGCTGGTCAGCTTCGCCTCCAGCCACGGTTATGCGGTCTTCTACATCACCGGCCGCCCGCAATCCCAGACCGCGGCCACCATCAAGGACCTGACCACCGCGGGCTACGCGGCCCCGCAGGCCGGGCACCTGTTCCTGAAGCCGTCCACGCCGCCGTCGTACCTGCACTGCGCCGTCCCGGCGAGCTGCACCACGACCGAGTACAAGTCCGGCACCCGCAAGCACATCTCCAGCCTCGGCTACACGATCGTCGCCGACTTCGGCGACCAGTACAGCGACCTCGTGGGCGGCGACGCCGGCCACCAGGTCAAGATCCCGGACCCGATGTACTACATCCCCTGATGAACTCCTGACCCGTGTGGCCCGCCGCGACCCCGTGGCGGGCCACACGCGCGCCACCCAAACGGCCTGATTCAGCAGGCTCCTAGGCCGGGCTCAGGCTGCTGCTGTCGGCGGCCAGCTGGAGGAACGCGCTGGCCCGGGTGAACGACTCCCCAATGGCCCGTCCCGCCAGTTCGGCCTGATAGGAGCGGTAGCGCGTCATCTCCCATTCCCGGCCGCGCGGGGGCAGCGAGGCCAGGGCGGGCTCGGGCACTGGCCGCCAGGTCCAGGCGGCCAGCCGGGAGGTCCGCGGCCCGGGCTTGATGAAGTCCGCCGGGTCGGCGTCGTAGCCCATCCGGTTCCGGACGAACCGCAGGCCGCCGAACGTATCCTCGGTGACCCGCCCCTCAGCCTCCGCCTGCCCGGCCAGCACGGCGGCGTAGACGGCGGGGTGGTACCGGATCATGGTGGCGTCGACGATGGTGACCCACCACACCGCCTCGCTGATCACCGCGAAGCCGTCGGTGGCGTCGGTGCTTCCCGCCAGGAACAGCCGGTCCGTGGTTTCCCTCATCGCGGTGACCGACCACGCGAGCGGTCCGTTCTCGGCCGGCGGATCGCTGGCGTGCCGCCGGTTCCACGTCACCCGGCAGCTCGGCGAGCAGAACCGGGCATGCTCGCGGCGGGGCACGAACCGCGTGCCGCACTGCTCGCAGGTCCTGGTATCGGTCATCTGCGTTTATGTTACGTGCTGTCCGCTGCCTCTGGCCTTGCGTGAACCGTCCGATATTCGGTTCCCGGACATCCGGTGTTCATTTCGCGTTCACTTTTGCGTCGGCTGTGCGTCGCCTGATCTGGGTAACTTTCCGGGCAGTGACGCACAACACGACCGTCCGCGGCTCCGCGGCCGGCAGGAAAGCGGCGCAGCAAGGCGGCGGTGACGCGGTGGCGGTTATCAGTTCCGAAGACGTGGTCGCAGCCCTCGACGAGGCCTCGCTGGGCCGGACTCACTTTCGGGCCGTGCTGGCGTCGGGCGTCGGCTTCTTCACCGACGCCTACGACCTGTTCGTCATTGGCATCGCCTCGACCCTGATCACTAAGGACTGGCATCTGGGTTCGGGCCAGCTGGCCATCCTGAACAGCACCATGCTGGCGGCCGCGTTCCTCGGTGCGCTGGTGTTCGGCCGCTACGCGGACGTGGTCGGCCGCAAGCGGGTGTACTGGCTGGTGGCCGCGATCATGATCGCCGGGGCGCTGGGCTCGGCCCTATCCGGCTCGTTCTGGGTCCTGATCGGGTTCCGCTTCCTGCTCGGCGTCGGCGTCGGCGGCGACTACCCGGTCAGTGCGGTGATGGTGAGCGAGTACGCCAACCGCAAGGACCGCGGCAAGCTGGTCGGGATGGTGTTCGGCACTCAGGCTCTCGGACTCATCATCGGGCCGCTGATCGCACTGGCCCTGCTCGGCTCGGGCGTCAGCGGCGACGTCGCCTGGCGGGTCCTGCTCGCCCTCGGCGCGGTCCCGGCGGCGGCCGTGATCTACCTGCGCTGGCGGATGCCCGAATCACCCCGCTACCAGCTCCAGGTCGCCGAGCGCGTCGCCACCCCGCAGCAGGACGGCACCCCGCGGCAGGACAGCACCCCGGGGCTGATGGCGGGCGGCGGCCTCCGGGCGTTCCTCACCAACCGCCGCTGGCTGGTGACTCTGGCCGGGACGGCCGGGTGCTGGTTCCTGCTCGACTACGCCTACTACGGCAACACGATCTCCACCCCGCAGATCCTGGGCCTGATCTCCCCGCACGCCTCGACCATGACCAAGATCGCGCTTCAGCTGGCCATCTTCGCGGTAGCGGCCGTGCCCGGTTACATACTGGCCATCGCCTGGCTGGACCGGTTCGGCCACCGGCGGCTGCAGCTGGTCGGCTTCGCCGTCATGGCCCTGTGCTTTACCGTCATCGCGGCCGTCCCCGGTTTGACTGCCGAGGTCGCCCCGTTCCTGCTGGTGTACGGCGTGAGCTACTTCTTCACCGAATTCGGCCCGAACATGACCACCTTTGTGATGCCCAGTGAGCTGTATCCGGTCGACATGCGGGCCACCGGCCACGGGATCTCGGCCGGAATCGGCAAGCTGGGCGCCTTCATCGGCGTCTTCCTGTTCCCGGTGCTGCAGTCCTCACTCGGCCTGCGCGGCACGCTGCTGCTCACCGGCGGGGTAGCCGTGCTCGGGTTCGCTCTCACCCTGGTCCTGCCCGAGCCGGCCGGCCGCAGCCTGGAGGACATCGCCGCCGGCGCCCGGGCCCCCGCCGCCCGCGCCACCCGCACCCCCGCTGGCCAGGCTGTCCCCAGCTAAGCCCGTCCCCCGCGACCCACCAGGCACGACACCGCCGCGGGTCACACGCTGGTTTGTGGCATGCTGTTAGCGCCATCAGAGTCAACGAGCGGACGTTAATGAGCAACGATTTTCATGATGCCCCTGAGCATCCTGCGGCGGAGTTGCACCGAGCTCTGCTCGAGCGGATCCCGGCGGTCACGGGGACGAGCCTGGATGAGTGGTTCCGTCGGCTGGACGCAGGGCCGTCCCTCGAGCGGGAGCAAGAACTAGTCGACTGGCTGACCGGTGAGTACGAGATCCCGGACAACTACGCGGAGGCTCTCGTGAGAGGACACCAGCTGCGTCGGCGTTACCGGGCCACGGGGCAGACGCCAGTGGATCCGGCCCCCGGCAGCTAAGCAAGATCCGGCTCGCCGCGCCGCCCGCTCGCGCTCGAACCGCTCGGCCCATTCATCGTTCAGCCCGTCCGCCTGCCGCCACGTCCGCGGCGCGGGCGGTGCCATCTGCGCCGCGTCCACCTCCAGGAACTCCAGCACCCCGCCGAGCACGTCCGGATAACGGTCCGGCGCCACCAGCCACACGCCCTCCTGGGCCGCCCGCAGCCACGAGACCGCCTGCCGCACCCGGTCCCGCCGCACCACCTGGACCAGCCGCAGCCCCCTAGTTCCACATCATCTTGACCCCGAACACCCGGT
>JBAPYC010001347.1:0-8343 GCA_049284535.1 Streptosporangiaceae bacterium | reverse complement strand
GTGCGGGCGCAGCAGGCCCCACAGGGCCTGGACCTCGTTGGCCGGGCCGACGATCGAGGAGCAGCGCCGCCCCTGCCGCAGCGCCCGGTCCGCGAAGGCAACCACGGCATCCGGCGTGGCGGCCACGGGGACCAGGTTGGCCCCCGAGTAGCACAGCGACTCCAGCCGGCCACCGGGAGTATGCCCCCAGATCTGCGCGCCGAGGCGGCCTGGCTCCAGGCCGAGGGAGCGGATGCGCGAGGCGACGAAGACGTTCGTCACCGGGTCACGGTCACAGATCGCAAGCACGGCTCCGCGATCTCGCTCATCGAGCAGTCGCACCGAGGCCGACCACGGCGGCTTCACCCGCAACATAGCCCCAGCCTACACGGGGCAATAACGCCGAAAGCTCGCATCACAGACGCTCGGAGGTGACGCACTCTCTGCTGACGCGCTGCCTGGTCACGCATTGCCTGGTGACGCGCTGCGTTTGGCCGTCCTGTGCCGCGGTCCACGTCAGGTATCCGGCGTCGGCGCGGGGACGTCTGGGCACTTGGCGTTGACCAGCCCGGGCGTGCTCGGCAGCGCCCCGCTGGCCAGGTAGGCATTGAGGTAGTTCTGCACGCAGGCGTTCGACGGCTGCTCCAGCGACTGCCCGTGGTTGCCTCCGCCCTCGACCACCACCATCCGCGCGGACGGCAGGAGCTTGTGAGCGTCCTGGGCCCCCGCGTACGGGGTAGCCGGGTCGAGCGTGCCCTGCAGCATCAAGATGGCGGGCAGGCCGGAGCCCTTGATCTGCGGCGGCTGGGACGGCCCCGCCTGCGGCCAGAACGCGCAGGCGGCGTTGTACCAGGCGTTGTCCCAGGCCTGGAACGGTGCGGCCTTGTACACCTTCTCGGTGTCGGAGTTCCAGAAGGCCCAGCTGCGTGGCCAGTTGACGTCCGAGCACTGCACGGCGTTGTAGACGGCGAACTCGTTCTCGTTCTGGCGCCCGTTCCCGACGTACTGATTGGTCAGGTCGCCGGTCTGGCCCGTGTTCAGGTAGGACGAGAGCGCCTGGGCCAGGCCGGGCCAGAGCTCCTCGACATAGCCGCCCTCCAGGTAGGTGTCATCGAACTCATCGGCGCCGATCGCGCCGTCTACCGGATGCGCCAGCAGCTGGTTGCGGGCCCGGTACCAGGCCGCCTGCACCTGTGCCGCCGTTGTCCCGAGATTATAAGTGCTGTCGTATTTCGCCACCCACGCGAAGAATGCCTCCATGCGCCCCTGGAAAGCGTAATCCTGGCCGATATTGTCGTTGTACCAGACCCCGGTGGGATCGACCACGCTATCGAGCACCATACGGCGGACGCTACCAGGGAAAAGGGTCGCGTAAACCTCGCCGATATAGGTGCCGTAAGAGAACGCGTAATAGTTTATTTTAGCGACCCCGAATGCGAGGCGAATGGAATCGACGTCGCGTGCCACGTCCTCGGTGCTCATATACGGCAGCAGCCAGCCGAATTTCTTCTCGCAGTCATCAGCGTAGGCTTTGGCCCGGTTGATGAGCACTTGCTCGGCGGCGGAATTGGCCGGGATGTAGTTGGGCCGCACGCCGGAGAAGAAGTTGGGATCGCAGCTCAGCGCCGGACTCGAGGAGCCGACGCCGCGCGGGTCGAAGCCCACGATGTCGTAGTCGCGGGTCACGTTCGTATCCAGCCCCTGAGCCACCTCGGCGGCCAGCGGCAGGCCGTCCGCGCCCGGTCCTCCTGGGTTGACCAGCATGACACCCTGCTGCTGGCTCGTGGGCGCCGAGGCCGGGATCATGTCCAGGGCGATGCCGATGTGCCGGCCGGACGGGTCGGCGTAGTTGAGCGGCACGCTCAGCGTGGTGCAGTCGGGCACGCCTTCCTCGGCCAGCTGGCCGGTGCAGGAATGCCAGTGCAGCGTGCTGTGCTCCGGGACGATGGGACCGGAATTCTGCGCCGCGGCACCGCTGGTGCCGCGGGCAGCCGGGCTGGAGGACGAGCTCGCGGCAGACCCAGCCGAGGTACAGGCGGCGATCCCGAGCAGGGCGGCCAGGCCGATAGCCAGCGCCGCGGCAGGACCGCGGACCGGGCGCCTGCCCGCGCGTGACATCGACATGTCCCCCATCATGCCCGAGGTGCTCTGCTGCCCCGCCGGAAAGCGCCCGGAACCGTTACGCAGCAGTAGTAATCTCCGAAGCGGGTAATCAGGACGCTTCGCGCTGCCGATCCTCCTGCTGCCGTTCCAGGAGCGCCTTGCGGTACTCGGCCACCACCATGTTCGTCAGTTCCTCGACCGAGGTGTCCTTGCTGTACTTGTCGTAGGTGATGCGACCACCCTGCAGCAGGTTGACCCGGTCACACACCTCGAGGACCTGGCCGTAGTTGTGGGCGATGATGATGATCGAGATCCCGCGGTCCTTGAGCCCCTTGACCAGGTCCAGGATCATGGCGCCTTCCTTGACGCCCATGGCGGCCAGCGGCTCGTCCAGCAGCAGGATCTTCGAGGCCGAGTAGACCGAGCGGGCCACCGCGATGGCCTGCCGCTGGCCACCGGACAGGCTGGCCACCTCCAGGTCCACCGACTTCAGCGTCTTGATCCCCATGTCGTCCAGGGCCTTCTGGGCCTCCTTGCGCATGTACTTGTTGCGCAGCAGCGGCCACCGCACCGGCTCCCGGTTCAGGAACATGTTGTGGTACACGGTGAGCTGATTGATCAGGGCCAGGTCCTGATAGACCACGTCGATGCCGGCCGCGCGGGCCTGCGTGACCGAGCTGAAATGGACCTCCTCGCCGTCCAGCAGGATGCGGCCGCTGGTCTGCGGCTGGAAGCCGCAGATGATCTTGATCAGGGTGGACTTGCCCGCGCCGTTGTCCCCGATCAGCCCGAGGACCTCGCCCTTTTCCAGCCGCAGGCTCACGTCCTCGAGCGCGGTCACCGCGCCGTACCGCTTGGAGATGTGCTCTACCCGCAGGATGTCGTGGTCAGTGGGCGCGGTGAACTGCGCTTCGCCGATGTCGGGTGTGCTCACTGTGCTGCCTCCGTCATGGGTCGGGCCGGGCTCGATGCGGCGCGCCGCGTCACGACTTGGCCTGCAATCGCCCGGCGTTACGGAGCCGGCTGAGATAGGTGTTGAAGACCATCGCGACGAGGATGGCCGCGCCCAGGATGATCTGGAACTTGTTCGAGCTGATGCCGCGCAGGTTGAACCCGTCTTCCAGCAGGCCGAGCACCAGCATGCCCAGCCACATGCCGATCATCGTGCCGACGCCGCCAAGCATGGCCGTGCCGCCGATGACCGCGCCGGCCAGGGCGACCAGGACCACCGCGAGCTGGCCGGCGCTCGGGTCGATGATGTTGTTCTTGAAGGCTTCCAGGATGCCGGCGAACGCGCCGCACGCGCTGCAGATCATGAAGTTGCCGATCTTGATCCGGTTCACCTTGATGCCGGCCTCGCGGGCACCGAGCAGGTTGCCGCCGACCGAGACTGTGTACAGGCCCCACCGGGTCCGGCGAAGGATCACGTGGAAAATCAGCACCAGGATGGTGGCCCAGATGATCTCCGACCATGGCGCGCCGCCGAACCAGCGGCCGATACCCAGCGCCTGGCTGGGCACGTTGATCTGCTGAGCCGAGGAGATGGTCAGGGCGTACCCGAAGACGATGTAGCCGGTGCCCAGCGTGGTGATGAGCGACGGGACGCCGAAGACCGTCGTGACCACGCCGTTGACCAGGCCGATGAGGGAACACACCGCGATGGTGACCACGATGGCCAGGAACGTCGGCAGGCCCGAATCGATGAAGAAGTGCATGATGAACGGCGAGAGCATCCAGACGAAGCCGACCGACAGGTCGATCTCGCCGCAGACCATCAGCAGCACCAGCCCGATGCCGATGACCACGTAGGGCGCCATGTACTGGGCGATGTTGACGAAGCTGCCGTGGCTGACGAACGAGGGGGTGGTGGCCGCGAAGTAGGCGAACACCACGACCGCGATCAGCAGGATGCCGAATTCGCGCTGCCTCAGGAAGATGGCGGTCACGCGGTTGACCGAGAGGCCTGCGGCGCGGCTCCGGCCCGGGGGGACGGCTCCTACCATGTCCGGGCTGCGTTCGGCAGTGTCACTCACGTCACTCATCCCAATCCTGCTCGTTTCGCCCGCTGTGTGCGGTGGGAGTCATACCCAGGTGCCGCGGCGATCCACCGTGATCTTCGTGGCGGATCCCGATCTTCGTAGTGGATCGCCGCGACGCCGGGTTGCCCATCTGGCCTGCCGGGGGTTGCCCGTCAGACCGTGATCGGGCCGCTGTGCTTAACGTAAACCTGGTCCTTGGTGGAACCCTCGTACCGGGTGGCCGGCGAGGTGTAGGGACCGGCGTTGCCCTTGGTCACGAACTTCAGGCCGGTGTCCGTGGCGGGCGGGGAGACCAGGCCGCCGGACAGCTGGAACAGGTAGAGGTACAGCGTGGGCAGGAAGCCCTGCAGGTACGGCGACTGGTCAACGGTGAAGTTGACCTGCCCGGCCTTGATCGCGGTCAGGGTCTGCGGCTCGAGGTCGAAGCCGCCGGCGGCCACCTTGCCGACCAGGTTGTACTTCTGCAGCGAGGTGCCGAGCAGGGCGGTGTCGCCGCCGTCCACGGCGAAGGCGCCCTGGATCTTGCTCCCATGCGACTGCATGAACTGCGGGATGACCTGCGCTTCCTGCGTGGCCGAGGCGCCGGCGTCGACGCCCTTGTTGCCGAACATGACGGTCATGCCGGCCGCCTCCAGGGCCTGCACCGCGCCATCGAGGCGCGGCTGGATGTTCAGCGCGCCGGGCTGGGCGATGAAGCCGACCGCGGTGTCGCCCTTCTTCATCAGCGATGCCAGCCGCTTGCCGACCTCCTGGCCCGAGGTGAGCAGGTCCTGGCCGACGTAGGCCAGGCCGTTGGTCGGGTCGGTGGCGGAGCCGTTGGCGTTGTAGGTGACGACCGGGATGCCCTGGCTCAGCGCCTGGTTGATCGGGTTGGTGAAGGCGGTGGCCGAGACCACCGTGGTCGCGATGCCGGGCGAGTTGGCCGTGATGGCGGCCTGGATGGCCGACAGCATGGTCGAGTTGGTTGGCTGGGTGGAGAGGGCACCGGTCCACGACGGGGTCGGCAGGCCGAGAAGGGCGGCGCAGTCCGCGAAGCCGTACTGGGTCGGCGTGAAGAAGGCGTTGTCGGTGACGTGGTTGACGAAAGTGAACTTCCACTTGGGCGTGGTCGGGAAGTTACCCGCCGCCGCCTTCGTAGCCGAAGCGGTGCTGCCGGACGAAGCGCTGCTGCTGGACGAGCTGCTGCACGCTGCGATAAGCGCCGAGGCGGCGGCCGTGGCACTGAATAGCCCGGCGCCCTCGAGCAGGCGGCGACGCGAAGGCCCGTCCTTCATGTTCAGGGTCTCAATCGCTTCGTCGACTACTGGGTCGATTTTCTTCCTCATCTAAGGACCTCCGTGGAATTTTCCCTGGGACGGGATACTCTCCCGAGCCAAGCCCGCAGCGTGCGCGGCGAGTCCCGTCGACTTCGTCGCGAGAGAGATAACGCGAGACACTCTTATTCCCATGTGTGCTCCGGAGGCTCGCCCGGCGTGACCGAATCGTCGTCGAATTGCAACAACCATTCAGCGGTAACGGGCGGGCCGCCGCTGACGCTAAGTCTGTGCGTGATCACCTGTCAAGGCACCACGCAGGCCCGATAAGCGAATGAGCCTGTATTGATATCTGCGACAGCACGAGCGCATAGGTGCTCGCGCGGTAATTCAGACAATCGCTTACGTGGGTCTCGGTTTTGCCGCTCCTCCCTTGCAGCAGCCGGAGGCTCCGGCCCGGGCAGTTGCTCGTGACCGTGCCAGGTTTAGCCTCACGGGCCTAGCCTCACAGGTAACTCAAAGTAACCACAACCACATTCTTACCACACGGTAAGTTGATCATCGCCAGCAAGGACATGTGCGACGATGTTAGCGCTAACAAGTCACTATTCGGCAACGAACATGAAACACCCTCGACACGTCCCCTGGTCTGAGGGCCAGCCCATAGCGGTGGTAACCGCCATCAGGCCGGATCCGGCTACCGCCATGCTCTCACCGAGAGTGACGCCGGCGCTAGGGGCCCTCCGCCTTTTGGAGGTGCGCCTGGCGGCAGGCACCCGCGGCTCCGCGGAGCCGCGGGTGGTCCGCCTACGGCGACCCGAGGACGCCTTGCGGGGGCGGGAATCTCCCGCACAGGGAGCGGGTTTACGGGGGCGGACGGGACTCTCTGGGTGATCACAGCGAATTCTTATCACTTGCGACATCGATACCCGGAACCGAACACTAGAGGCAAACGTCTCAACGTTGGACGGACGACGCAATCCGGGGCTACTCCGCACAGTTCCGGTCGTCCGGCAAGGAGGGGTGCTCCATGCTCGCCAGACACCGCCAGTCACTTATCTTGCAGGCCGTCAGGACCGATGGCAGCGCGCGGGTCAGCGACCTCACGTCGCAGCTCGGCGTTTCCGACATGACCATCCGCCGGGATCTCGAGGTACTGGCCAGGGAGGGCCTGGTCGAGAAGGTCCACGGCGGCGCGGTCCTGCCCGGCAAGCCTGCTAGCCACGACCCGGGTTTCGAGGCCAAGCTGGTGCTCGAGCAGCCCGAGAAGAGCTCCATCGCCCGGGTCGCCGCGAGCCTGGTCACCCCGGGCACGGCGATCGCGCTGGCGGCCGGGACGACCACGTTCGCGCTGGCCCAGTGCCTGCTCGACGTACCCGGGATAACCATCGTGACGAACTCGCTGCAGGTGAGCGACCTCTTCAGCGGGACGCGGGGACCTGACAGCATCTGCGAGCCGGTCGTGCTGACCGGCGGCGTCCGCACCCCCTCGGACGCGCTGGTCGGCCCGGTAGCCGACGTGACCATCCGGTCGCTCCATGTCGACCTGCTGTTCCTGGGCTGCTACGGCTTTGACGCCGACGCCGGGCTGACCACACCGATCCTGGCCGAGGGCGAGACCAACCGCACCTTCATGCGGGTGGCGCGGCGGGTAGTAGTGCTGGCCGACCACACCAAGTGGGGCCTGGTCAGCCTGAGCTCGTTCGCCCGGCTCAGCGAGGTGGACGTGCTCGTCACCGACGACATGCTGCCCGCCGACGCCCGCGCCCAGGTCACCGACCAGGTCGGCGAAGTGATCTACGCCGAGGCGATGATGCCGGGACGGGCGGAAAAGCGGTCGGCGTAGCACGGGCCCGGCGTAACACGGGGCCGGCCTAATACGGGGCCGGCCTAATACGCCTCGGCCTAGTAGGTCGTCACGACGGGCTTGCCGTCGCCCGCCTCCTCGCTGACGTCGCCCTGCTCGGCTAGGCGCATGGCCTCTTCGATGAGCGTCTCCACGATCTGCGACTCGGGCACGGTGGCGATCACCTTCCCGCGGACGAAGATCTGCCCCTTGCCGTTGCCCGAGGCGACGCCGAGGTCGGCCTCACGGGCTTCGCCTGGTCCGTTGACCACGCAGCCCATGACCGCCACCCGCAGCGGGACCTCCATGCCCTCGAGCCCGGCGGTCACCTCTTCGGCCAGCTTGTACACGTCCACCTGGGCGCG
The DNA here is from genome assembly GCA_049284535.1 of Streptosporangiaceae bacterium. Classification (GTDB taxonomy): domain Bacteria; phylum Actinomycetota; class Actinomycetes; order Streptosporangiales; family Streptosporangiaceae; genus Palsa-504. The sequence continues at coordinate 758 of JBAPYC010001347.1, read as the reverse complement.
CCCGCAGGACGGGCAGGACACGATCTCCAGGCCACGCTGGCGCATGCCGAGCGACTCCAGAATCGAGATGCCCACCTTGACCTCCTCCACCGGCGGAGCGGAGAGGGAGACCCGGATGGTGTCGCCGATACCCTCGGCCAGCAGGGCACCGAACGCGACCGCGGACTTGACCGTGCCCTGGAAGGCCGGGCCGGCCTCGGTCACGCCCAGGTGCAGCGGATAGTCGCACTGGGCGGCGAGCAGCCGGTAGGCCTGGATCATCACCACCGGGTTGTGGTGCTTGACCGAGATCTTGATGTCGCGGAACCCGTGCTCCTCGAACAGCGAGCACTCCCACAGCGCGGACTCGACCAGCGCCTCGGGGGTGGCCTTGCCGTACTTGGCCAGCAGGCGCTTGTCGAGCGAGCCGGCGTTCACGCCGATCCTGATCGGGGTGCCGGTCTCGGACGCGGCCCGGGCGATCTCCTTGACCTTGTCGTCGAACTCCTTGATGTTGCCCGGGTTCACCCGGACGGCGGCGCAGCCGGCGTTGATCGCCGCGAACACGTACTTCGGCTGGAAGTGAATGTCGGCGATGACCGGGATCTGCGACTTCTTCGCGATCATCGGCAGCGCGTCGGCGTCGTCCTGGGACGGCACCGCGACCCGGACGATCTGGCAGCCGGACGCGGTCAGCTCGGCGATCTGCTGCAAGGTGGCGTTCACGTCCGAGGTCAGGGTGGTGGCCATCGACTGCACGCTCACCGGCGCGCCACCGC
>JBAPYC010001346.1:0-6229 GCA_049284535.1 Streptosporangiaceae bacterium | reverse complement strand
CTCTACACGACCGCGCCGGCGAGCTCATGGAACCAGACGCGGGCGGTGTTCGACGAGGAGCTGAGGACGTTCACCCCAGCTCAGGGCTAACCCAGCATCCTGCCCTGCGCTAGCTCGGGCGCGGCTGCCTTGGTGGCTTCTCATGAAACGCTCCGGGGCTCAGTACCAGCCGGTGGCCTGCTCGTGGGACCAGGCCGCGCAGGGCGACCCGTAGGTGCTCTTGATGTACTGCAAGCCCCACTTGATCTGCGTGGTCGCGCTGGTCTGCCAGTTCGGCCCGGCGCTGGCCATCCGCGAGCCGGGCATGGCCTGCGGGATGCCGTAGGCGCCGGAGCCCGCGTTCTGGGCGCTCACGCTCCAGCCGCTCTCGTGCTGCCACAGCGGATTCAGGCAGGCGAACTGGCTCGCCGACCAGCTGAACGAGCCGAGCAGCCCCTGGGCAATCTGCTGAGGGGAGCCCGAGCTGGCCGGCTTGGTGAACGCGGGCGTGCTCTGGGTTGCCGTCGGGGCCGGAGACTCCGTGGCGGCCACGCTGGTCGCGGACTTCTTGGCGGCCGCGGCGACGGCGGGCTTCATGGCGGCCGCGGTGACCGTGGGCTTGTTGGGGGCCGTGGCGACCCCGGGCTTGGCGGCGTGCGGGGAGGTCATCGCCTGCGCCAGTTCCGTCCTGGCCAGGCGGGTCTTATGGGAATGCTGAGCTGCGAGGACGGTGTGCTGCTGATAGGCGGCGAAGGTCAACCGCGGCGGCCCTGCGGCACCAGTCGCGCCAGCCGTATGGTCAGCGGTTCCCCCAGGCCCCGCGTCACCCGCGGACCAGCTGGTCAGGGCGGCTGACGCGGCAGTGGCGACGGAGAGCGCTCCGGCCGCTGCCAGGACGATGGCCTTGGATCGGCTGATCCTCATTGCGTGGTGTCGTGACAAGGGGACCTTTCGGTGGCTCGCGTCACGCGATCTGCGTCACCCCCGATCGCTTCGGCCGCCGAGGCGGCGAGCATCTGCGCATGCGACGTTGGCGCGGGTCAGGGCGCCAGGCCAGTTCACGATGGCCATCGCACGGGCGGGGTGCTGTCGGCTACCTACCATGCCGGACGCCGATGCGTGCGGTGACCGAAACTGATATGAGCTAGATCACAACGCCGGGATTTAATCCGGGCGTCGACTGGAAATCCGCTAACTACCTAGGAGTTCACCCAATAGCGAACAGCCGAAAAACCCTTATGATGAAACTCACAACGATCAACAAACCACCCATTGCGGCCGAGACGGGACAGTCTTAGACAGATAATGTGCACGGCACAGGCAAGAGCAAACTGCAATGTCGTTTGCTTTGTCTCACGTCGCGTAATACTGCCGCTACAAGAGGTGCGGAATGCGCTCGCCTGTTAGTAGTACCCGTTGGCTTCCTCGAACGCCCACGCGCTACACGGATTGCCGTAGGTGTTCTTAATGTAACCGAGGCCCCACTTGATCTGGGTCGCCGGATCGGTCTGCCAGTCGGCGCCCGCGCTGGCCATCTTGCTGCCCGGCAGGGCCTGCGGGATGCCGTAGGCGCCACTGGCACCATTCTCCGCGTCATAACGCCAGCCGCTCTCACGGTTCCAGATGTCCACCAGGCAGCCGAAGTAGGTCTGCGGCGAGAAGCCGAAGCTGGACATCAGGTTGTAGGCGGTCGACTGGGCGGTGCCTGGGTCGGGCGGCGAGGAGGTGACGTAGACGATCCCGCCGCTGGATCCGCCGCCGCCGCCGCCGCTGCCGCTGCTGTTGCTGCCGCTGGGATTGGCCGCGGCCGCCTGGGAGGCCGAGGCCACCTTGGGCTTGGCCACCACGGTCAGCGTGCGGGCTGCCGTGGTCATGGCGACCAGCTGCGTGCGTTCGGCTTCGAGTGCGGACATGGTGTTGCTGCCCGGGACCGCCTCGATGGCCTGGACGGCGCTGAAAGCACTCGTTCCCGGCGAGAGCGCCTTGGCCCCCACGGCCACTCCGCCGACCGCGATGACTGCGATAACAGCAGCCGGGAAGACAATACCGAAACGCCGGAATAGGCCCCGCTTACGCCTACTGCTGCGAGCCCCCGTCCGGTGTCGCGACAAGGCAATCCTTTCGTCGGCCGTGCCCGCATTTGACGCCGTCCGCCGAGCAGGAAGGTGCCGGCATTCGGATCCCGGGCCTATGCGATAACGATCGCGTTGCTGCCAGCCCAGGCACACCTGACCAGGTGCGCGATCCGGCTCGCGTCGCGAGTCCCGCTGGCGGTTAACAATGCCAGAAAGCGCACCCGAACGCGGGCCACTTCGGCAAGAAAGGGCGTTGCCGGTTTACGAAAAGACCCGTGACGCTGATCACGCGATCAATAACACTCTTCGTAATCAATGCAGCTCAGTTGGTTAGTAATAGCAGAGAGTGAGCTGTGATCTCTATCACTTTCTGTCATCGACGAGTCGCTAATAGTTATGCCATTAGCTGAAATGACTGGTCTCGCCTTTATTGCGCGGCCGCGGGGGGCGGGACGGGGGGTGCTGGGGATCAGCGGAGGCGGCCGGCGACGATCGCTACGTGGACCTGTTCGGTGAAGCGGTCGGCTCCTGCGGTGAAGCGATCGGCTCCTGCGGTGAAGCGATCGGCTTCGCCTAGGGCCTGGCCGAGCTGCCGGGCGAACTCGGGGCGCTGGGCGGCGGGTGGCAGCCGGGACGCGGGGATGGCTGACAGCACGCTGCCGATGACCTGGTCGAGGTCCAGGTCGGCTTCGTAGTCGACCGCCTCGCCGACCACGTCGTACCCGGCGGCGGCCAGCTCCCGCCGGTACCGCTGCTGGCTTTGCTCATCCGTGCCGCAGGGCGAGCTGGCCTCGTGGCCGAGCCATCGGGTCAGGAAACCGCGCAGCGCGCGGGACCAGTCCGTATCCTGCAGCCACAATGGCGTGCCGTTGGTGACCACCGCCACGCCGCCGCCCGGCCGGATCAGCGGGGCGGCCGCCCGGAACAGCTCCGGAGCCTGCATCCAGTGCAGCGCCTGGGCGATCGTCACGGCGGCGACCGACTCCTCGCCCAGCAGACGGCGCAGCACCGGCAGGTCGGTGTCGGCGCCGAGCATCCAGCTCACGTTCCCGGCCCGCGCATCACTGGCCGCCTGCCGTGCGCGGCGCAGCATGTCCGGTTCGGGGTCGACACCGAGCACGGCCCGGACCCGGCCGGCCAGGGCCAGGGTGAGCTGGCCGGTCCCGCAGCCGAGGTCCACGACCACGTCCCGGTCATCCAGGCCGAACAGCCCGGCCAGTCTGCTGATCACGGCCTCGGGATAGCCGTGCCGGTACCGGTGGTAGTACTCGACCACATCGCCATGGAAACCCAGGTCCATGCCGCCACGATGCCCGCCTGGGCGCCGGGCCGAACCCGGTTCTGCTCAGGGCAGCGTGGCCCCGTGTCCGGGGCAGATGTGGGCTGGTCAGGGCAGCGTGGTGCCGTGTCCGGGACAGATGTGGACTGGGCGGGGCTGGTTGTAGCGGAGGCTGGCTGACACAATCTACAAACATGGAAACACCTTTGTCACCTCTGGAGTTCGCCCGCCGGACCCGCAGGCTGCACGGCGACCGCGATGCAGTCGTGGATGGCGAGCTGCGGCTGTCCTATGAGCAGTTCTTCGATCGCTGCGATCGATGGTCTTCTGCGCTGCAAGGCCTGGGTGTGGCGCAGGGGGACCGGGTGGCGACGATCGCGCCGAATACGCATGCGCAGCTCGAGGCCTTCTACGCGGTACCACAGCTCGGCGCCGTGCTAGTGCCGATCAACTACCGGCTGACCCCGGAGGACTTCGTCTACATCGTCAACCACTCGGGGGCAACGGTGGTGTGCGCCGCCCGTGAGTACCTGGCCGCGGTGGACGGGGTCCGCGACCAGATGCCGGACGTGAAGCACTTCGTGGCCTTCGAAGGGGAAGGCGAGGGCTGGCTGGATTACGAGACCGCGATCGCGGCCGCCTCCCCCAGCTTCAGCCGCCCCGAGATCGGCGAGCTCGACCTGCTGTCGATCAACTACACCAGCGGCACCACGGCCCGGCCCAAGGGCGTGATGATCACGCACCGGAACGCCGCCATGAACACCATCGGCACGCTGCTGCACCTGCCGATCCCGGTGGGCGAGCGCTACCTGTGGACGCTGCCGATGTTCCACGCCAACGGGTGGACCTACACCTGGACGGTGACGGCGGCCGGCGCCACCCACATCTGCCTGCGCAAGGTCGACCCGGCGACCATCTTCGAGCTGATCAGGAACGAGCACGTGAGCTGGCTGTGCGCCGCGCCGACCGTGCTGATCTCGCTGGCCAACGCGCCCGCCGCGGTGCGCGGCGAGGTCCCTCCGGGGGTGCACGTGGTGACGGCCGGCGCGCCGCCCGCCGCGGCCACCATCGAGCGGCTGGAAGGCGAGTTCGCCTGGGTGGTCACCCAGGCCTACGGGCTGACCGAGACCGCGCCGTTCATCACGGTGTGCGCGCCGCTGCCCGAGCACGAGGGCCTGCCGCCCGCGGACCGGGCCGTGATCAAGTCCCGGCAGGGCGTGGAGCTGATCACCTCCGGTGAGCTGCGCGTGGTGGACACCGACGGCCGCGAGGTACCCCACGACGGGCAGACCGTGGGTGAGATCACCGTCCGCGGCAACGTGGTCATGTCCGGCTACTACAACGACCCCGAGGCCACGGAACGGGCCATGGGTGACGGCTGGTTCCATACCGGCGACGCGGCCGTGGTCCACGCGGACGGCTACGCCGAGATCCGCGACCGGCTCAAGGACGTGATCATCAGCGGTGGGGAGAACATCTCCTCGGTCGAGGTCGAGGGCACGCTGCTGCGGCACGAGGCCGTGCAGGAGGTCGCCATCGTCGGCCTGCCGGACGAGCGCTGGGGCGAGACGCCACATGCGTTCGTGGTGCTCAAAGACGGCGCCAGCGCCGACGAGGCGGAGCTCATCGCGTTCGTCCGGGACCGGCTAGCCCACTTCAAGGCGCCGCGCGGTGTCACCTTCACCGGCGAGCTGCCAAAGACCGCCACCGGCAAGATCCAGAAGTTCGTGCTGCGCAAGGGCGCGCCCAACCTGACGCACCAGTAGCGACCCGGCGGCTAGCGTGCCGCGCCCCGGCCGGCGGGACCGTCGGGGCGCGGCGTGCGCGTATGCGGTTTCCAGGCGCCGGTTACCAGTCCATGGCGTCGGCCAGGTTCCGGTACTCGAACAGCTCGGTCTTGTCGAACCACAGGCCGACCTCGTATTCGGCCTCCTCCCGGTTACCCGAGGCGTGCACGAGGTTGGCGACTGCCTTGCCCGTGCTGGTCGCGATCGCCTTGGACTGATGCGCGAAGTCGCCGCGGATCGACCCGGGCTGCGCCTCGTTCGGGTAGGTGGTGCCGACGAGCTTGCGGACGGTGGTGACCGCGTCCTCGCCCTCGACCACGAACGCGATCACCGGTCCGCGCTGCATGAACGCGGCGGTGGCGTTGTAGACAACCGGTCCGAGCCGTTCTTCCAGGTCGAAGTAGTGCTTGCGGGCGAAGTCAGCGTCGATCTCGCGCATTTTCACACCGACAATCTTCAGCGACGCGTCTTCGAACCGCTGGATGATACGTCCGGCCAGGCCGCGGACAACGGCATCGGGCTTGAGCACGACGAGCGTGCGCTCCCGCAACTGCTGAGAGTCGGCCACAGTATTCCTTTCCCCATATGTGAATGGTCACAGGGTAGCGGCCCGCGACCGCGGAACGGGCCGTGAGCACGCCGCGCCGGCCTCGGCCGGCGGCATATACAGCCGGTTTGACACGGATCACGGATCCGGCTGACACTTGGCCGTGATCCGGCGCTGGATGGTCCTGGTCGCGGCGGGGGTCGCGGTGAGCCTGCTGGCATTGCTGCCGGGCGTGGTGGCCAGGGGGGCGGCCGGGCCGCCGTCGGCTGAACAGGACCGGGGGGTGGCACGCGCCCTGCTCGTTCGGTCTGGGGATGCTGGGCCCCAGCCGGGGGCCACGGCCACGACGGGCTGCGAGGCCAGCCTGGAGCGGGCCGGGGTGCCGCGGCTGGCCATCGTGGGTGCGTCGTTCACCGCCGGCGTCGGGCCGGGCCGTCCCCACCTGGCCTGGTCGGTGCTGCTGGCACGCGAGCTGCGCTGGGACGCCGTGATCTACGGCGTCCCGGGGGCGGGCTTTATCAAGCCGGGGCTCAGGCACAAGGGGCCGGTGTCGGCCGAGCTC
>JBAPYC010001345.1:0-6582 GCA_049284535.1 Streptosporangiaceae bacterium | reverse complement strand
CAGTGATGTACCGCGGGTTGTAGGCCCACACGTGCCCGGCGATAGCCAGCGCGTCCCAGATACCGAAGATCAGGGCCACCGGCAGCACGGCGCGGGCCAGCCGGGCGCCCTGCCGGTACACCCGGGCGCCGAGCAGTTCGAGCGGCGCGGTGGCGGCCAGGCAGGCCGCCATCAGGATCAGGTACTGGTAGTGATCCATGTTCAGGCGGCTCCGCTGCGGGCCCACATCGCCCGGGCCAGCGCGGGCGCCGCGACCTGGAGCCGCCGCGCCTTCCCGACCCTGGCCCGCTGCGCGAACACCGCGAAGTCGATGTCCTCGATGCGGTCCAGGATCTCGGAGTACAGCGCCAGCGCGGTGGCCACGCAGGGCCGGGAAACCGGCTCCAGCAGGGCGATCCCGGCGCTGGCGTACCGGTAGATGGTCCGGGTGGTGGCGTGCTGGTCGGCCAGGGCGGCCCGGACCCGGGGATCGGTCCGCCGGTGAGCGCGGCACCAGTGGAGCAGGTCGGGGCCGACGCCGAACGCGGCGAGTTCATCCGCGGGCAGGTACACCCGGCCGCGGTCGAGGTCCTCGGCGACGTCCCGCAGGAAGTTCGTGAGCTGGAATGCCTTGCCGAGCGCGGCGGCATAGGGGGCGGCCTCGTGCTGCGGGCCCACCGTGCCCAGCACGGGCAGTACCTGCAGGCCGATGACTTCGGCGGACCCGCGTACGTAGCGGTCCAGGGCAGCCCGATCCGGGTAGCTGGTCACCTCCAGGTCCATCCGCATGGAGTCCATGAAGTCACCGAACAGGTCCGGGGCGAGCCGGTAACGCCGGGCGGTGTCGGTCATCGCGGCCAGGACCGGGTCCTGGCTGTACCCGGCTCGCAGCGCGGCGAACAGGTCATGGCGGAGCTGGTCCAGGCGCGCGGCGACCTGGTCCGGGGTGGTCCCGGGCGGCACGTCGTCCACGATGTCGTCGGCCATGCGGGCGAAGCCGTACAGGGCGTGCACGGCCGGCCGCTGGGCCCGGGTCAGCAGCCTGGTGGCCAGGTAGTAGGTCCGGCCGTGCCGGGCGTTGAGTTCCCGGCAGCGCCGGTAGGCCGCGTGCAGCTCGGGGTCGATGCCGTCAAGCTCGGCGGCGGTCATGATGACTTCCTCGGCCGGGATCCAGCCGGTCCGGTCCCAGCTGACCAGGACCCAGTCGGCGCCGGGGCCGGGCCGGTGATCCGGTCGGCGGCCAGGCGACCCGAGATCAGCGCGGTGGGCACGCCGACGCCGGGCACCGTGCCGCAGCCGGCCAGCACCACGTTGTCGACCCCGCGCGGCAGGTTGCCCGGCCGGAACGGGCCACTTTGGCCGAAAGAATGGGCGAACGAGAATGGCGTCCCAGCTACCAGGCCCTGCCGGGCCCAGTCCTGCGGTGTGACCACGTGCCGCACGCTGAGCTCGTCCTGCAGTCCAGGCAGCAGCCGGCCCGCCACGGTGGCGGCCAGGGTATCGGCATAACCCTGGCCGGTCCGGTCCCAGTCGATCCGGCCCCGGGCCAGGTTGGGTGTGGGCGCGAGGATGTACAGCAGGTCGGTGCCGTCGGGCGCGAGTCCCGGGTCGGTGGCCGTGGGCCGGGTGACCAGCAGCGACGGATCACTCATGAGCTGACCATCGGTGATGATCTCCCGGAACGTCTGCTGCCAGGCCTGGCCGAACAGGATGGTGTGATGAGCGGTCCCTGGCCAGGTCCGGCGGGTTCCCGCGTGCAGCACCACGGCGGACGGCGCGGGGCGCAGCGGCAGCAGCCGCCGCGGCCGTCGGCCCAGCAGCCGGTAGGACGTGGTCAGCTCGGTGGCCAGCACGACCGCGTCGCAGGGCACCCGCAGTCCGCTGCTGGTGCGGACCGCGGTCACCCGGTCGCCGGACCGCTCCAGCGCCGTGACCGCCGTGTCGTAGTGGAACTTCACGCCCGCAGTGGCGGCGGCACCGGCCAGCGCGTCCGGCAGTGCCCGCATGCCACCGCGCGGGAAGTACACCCCGGCCACCGTGTCCATGTAGGCAATGACCGCGTAGATGGCCAGCGCGTGCTGGGGAGACTCCCCGGCGTACAGGGACTGAAACGAGAACACCCGCCGCAGCCGTTCATCGCCGATGAACCGGCCAATGGCCGGGTCCAGACGGCGGAACGCCCCCATGGCGGCCAGCCGGGCCAGGGCAGGCGTCACCAGCGACAGCGGCGAGTCGAAGTTGGCCGCGATGAACCGGCTGAACTCGCGGCTGTAGAGCTCGGTCAGCCAGGCCCGCAGCCGCCGGTAGCCGTCCGCCTCGGCGGGGCCGGCGAAACCGGCCACGGCGGTGGTCATGGCCTCGGCGTCGGTGTGCACGTCGAGTGTGCTGCCGTCGGCGAAGGCGGCCCGGTAGGCCGGGTCAAGCCGGACCAGATCGAGCCGTCCGGTCAGCTCCTCGCCGACCGCAGCCAGGGTATCTGCCACCACGTCTGGCATGGTCAGCACGGTGGGACCGGTGTCCATCCGGTAGCCGCCGATGTCCAGGCGGCCAGCCCGGCCGCCCGGGGTCGGGTCGCGTTCGATGACCGTGACCTCGCGGCCGCGGCCGGCCAGGTGCAACGCGGCGGCCAGCCCGGCCAGCCCCGCGCCCACCACCACGACGTGGCCGGTCCGGCCTGAGACCGTCCGCATCGTCACCACGCCCGGTCCGTGTACAGGACGGCCAGGTCGTCCAGGGCTTCCCGGACGAACCCGGGCAGCTCGCTGCCGGCCAGCCGCTGACGGGCAGCGGTCACCCGCTCGGCGATCATCTGCTCGATCCGGACTGTGGCGCCGGTGTCGGCGATGAGCTGACGCCACCGGAGGATGTCGCCCTCGTCCAGCAGCTCGCGCCGGGATAGCCGGGTCAGCTCGGCGCGCTGGGCGGCAGTGGCCAGCTCGGTGGCCAGTACCACGACGCTGGTCGCCTTGTGCTCCCGCAGGTCGCCGCCGCTGGGTTTGCCGGTGACCTGTGGTCGGCCGAAGACGCCCAGGACGTCGTCACGCAGCTGGAACGCCTCTCCGATCAGCTCGCCGTACTCGCCGAGCACGGCCAGGATGTACTCGTCGCACCCGGCCAGGGCGGCGCCGAGTTCCAGCGGCCGGCGCACGGTGTAGTTGCCGGACTTGCGCCTGGTCACGTCCAGCACTTCGGTCAGCGTGGGCTGCCTGCGCGCGTCGTTAACGAGGTCGGCGAACTGCCCGACGGCCAGCTCGCCGCGCAGTGTGTCGTAGCGGGGCCAGCCCCGCGCCAGCGCCGCCGGGGGCAGGCCGCTGTCGCGAAGCAATTGCCCGGCCCATACCAGGCACAGGTCGGCGAGCAGGACGGCGGCCGATTCCCCGAACCGCCGGGCCGGGCCGTCCAGGCCCTGAGCGCGGTGCCAATCGGCCAGCCGCAGGTGTGCTGCGGGACGGCCCCGGCGCATCCCGGACTGGTCCATGACGTCGTCCTGCAGCAGGGCGAAGGCGTGCAGCAGCTCGGTGCTGGCGGCGGCGCGGACGGCCGCGTCGCTCCCGGCGGCGCCGCTGAGCCAGCCCAGATAGGTGAAGGTCGACCGGACGTACTTGCCGCCCGCCACGAACTCGGTCAGCAGGTCGGTCACGAACCCCGCACCGGGCACGTCGCGCACATATTCGGCGCAGCGGTCCCGTACGTAAGCGGCGAGCACGGCCGCCACCTGCTGCCGCAGCTGCCCGAGCCACCGGTGCAGCTCGCCGGCCATTTCTGGCCGTCCGGGCGGGGCGAGGCCGGCCGTATGTACGTGGCGGCCATCCACGAGCTGACTGACCTGCATGCCTGTGGTCTCCGATCGGCTGGCAACGTGCGTGAGCGAGCTTGTTACCCGTACTACGTGAAACGATGCACAAACGATGCAAGTATTTCTGAGCCTGGCCTTTGTGCTGGTCAGCGGTGCCTGTCCCGTTGCGCCGTTATCCGGTTGACTCTCCCGTAGGGGGAGCATCGACAATCACCGCGTGACGTGCCGCGAAAGGGGAGTCCATGAGCGTGCTGGTGCCGATCGGCGATTTCTCCCGGATGACGCACCTCAGCGTCAAGGCCCTGCGCTTCTACCATGACCAGGGGCTGCTCGAGCCGGCCCGGATTGATCCGTCGTCCGGCTACCGGTTCTACGATCCGGCCCAGGTCCCGATGGCCCAGGTCATCCGGCGCTTCCGCGACCTGGGCATGCCGCTGGACCAGGTGCGGGCAGTCGTGCGGGCGCCTGACGTGGAGACCAGGACCAAGGAGATCATCGCCCACCTGACCGCCATGGAAGCCAAGCTGGCCGAGATGCAGATGAGCGTGGCCAGCCTCCGCGCCCTGCTCGAGGGGCCGCCGGTGCGGCCATCGGTCGAGTTCCGGTCGATCCCGGCCGCTCCGGCGCTGGCCGTCAGCGCGACCGTCACCGCCGAGACGGCTCTGGCCTGGGGCGGTGGCGCCTTCGAGGAGATTTACGGCCGCATCGCCCATGCTGGGCTGACCCCGGCCGGGCCGGCCGGGGCACTATTCCCAGCCGGCTTCTTCGAACTGGAGCAAGCCGAGCTGACCGCCTTCGTGCCGGTCGGCGTCGCGGCCCAGGGGAGCGGGCGGGTCCGGCCGGTGACCATCCCGGCCGCGGAAGTGGCGGTGATGATGCATGCCGGGCCATTCGCAGACAGCGACCAGACCTATGGCATGCTCGGGACCGTCGTCGCTGAGCGGGCGATCGGGGTGGAGGGGCCGATCCGCGAGTACTACGTGGTGCCGTTCACCGAACCGGACCCGGCGACCCACCGCACCGAGATCTGCTGGCCGGTCTTCCAGACCGCTTGACTCTCCTCCTGGAGGAGACCGCAGGCTCGGGGCATGACCACAAGGGCAACTACTGATCTTCCCCGCTCCGTTCGGCCTTTCCCGGCCGCAAGCCGCTGGTCGGCTCTCGTCGTCCTGATGATCGGGACGTTCATGTTCGTGCTGGACTTCTTCATCGTCAACGTGGCCCTCCCGGTGATCCAGCAGGGACTTGGCGCCGGGGAGAGCGCCATCGAATGGATCGTGGCCGGCTACGCGATCAGCACGGCCGTCCTGCTCGTCACCGGCGGCCGGCTCGGCGACCTGTTCGGCCGCCGCCGGGTGTTCGCGATCGGCCTGGCGGTGTTCGTGCTCACCTCCGCGGCTTGTGCGCTGGCGCCTGACCCGGCCGTCCTGGTCACGGCGCGGGTGCTGCAGGGCGTCGGCGCCGCGCTGATGGCGCCGAACATCTTGTCCATCCTCGGGGTGCTGTACACCGGGCCGGACCGGGTCCGGGCGATCAGCGTGTACGGCATGGTGATGGGCCTGGCCGCCACCTGCGGGCAGCTGATCGGCGGGGTGCTGATCCGCACCGACCTGGCCGGGCTGGGCTGGCGCGGCATCTTCTGGATCAACGTGCCGCTAGGCGTGGCCGCGCTGCTGGCCAGCCCCCGGCTGATCCCGGAGTCCCGGGCCGCGCGGGGATCCCGCCTTGATCTGCCCGGGGTCATCCTGATCACCGCGACCCTGGTGGCGGTGGTGCTCCCGCTGGTCGACGGCCGGCAGGAGGGCTGGCCGGCCTGGTCGTGGCTGGCGCTCGCGGCCTCCGTCCCGCTCGCCGTCGTCTTCGCCTGGCACCAGCGGCGCCAGGCCAGCCGCGGCGGGATGCCGCTGCTCGACCCGCGGGTCTTCGCCTCCTGGCCGCTGCGAGCGGGCCTGATTACCCAGACGGCGTTCTGGTGCCAGCAGGCCGCCAGCTATCTCGTGCTCGGGCTGTACCTGCAGCAGGGCCGGGGCCTGACGCCGCTGGCCGCAGGAGGAGTGTTCACCTTCCTGGCCGCCGGCTACCTGATCACCTCGTTCCAGGCTCCGGCCCTGACCATGCGGTTCGGCCGGAATGTCATCGCGGCTGGCGCGGTGCTGGCCGCGATCGGGGATGCCGGCCTGTACCTGGCCACTGACCACGGGGGCTCAGTGGCCTGGATCTTCCCTGGGCTGGTCCTGCTCGGCGCGGGCCAGGGGCTCTGCATCACCCCGCTGACGACCACGGTGCTCAGCCACGCCGACCCGGTCACGGCAGGTTCGGTCGCAGGAGCACTGTCCACCGCCCAGCAGGTCGGTAACTCCATCGGGGTGGCGGTGACCGGGGTGCTGTTCTTCGGTGCCCTCGGCCACGGCTACAGCCTGGCCTTCGAGCGCAGCGTGCTGCAGATGGCGGCCCTGCTCCTGGTGGTGGCGGCGCTGACCCGGCTGATGCCGGGACGGCAGCGCAGCTGACCACCGCGCACCCGGCCGCCTGCGCCGCCCCGGCCGGCAGCGTGGAGCGCAGTGGAGAACTTTGCAGAGCTCGCAAGCGCGAGCAAGATGCGCTTAGTTGCGCACCCGACGGCAAAGAGAATCCCGGGATGGCGCTGAACGCCATCCCGGGATTTCGTTGTGTTGTGTTAGGCGAGGTCGTAGGAGGGTTCCAGGTTGTGTTGGGTTTCTGGTGTGGCGGCAGGTTCGCCGCGGGTATTGGAGGCGCGCAGCGCGATGGCTCCGGCTGCCACGAGGCAGAGGGCGCTGACGAGCAGG
>JBAPYC010001344.1:0-2436 GCA_049284535.1 Streptosporangiaceae bacterium | reverse complement strand
AGTCCGCGATGCGGATGCGCAGCCGCCGGAAACCCTTGCCCTTGCTCTCGATCTTGACCACCTCGATCCGGCCGACCTGCCGGGTGGAGGCGACGTGCGTGCCGCCGTCCGCCTGCTGGTCCAGGCCCACGATGTCGATGATGCGCACGTCCTTGACGCCCGGCGGCACCAGGTTGGTGGCGGTCCGGATGATGTCCGGCAGGGCGAACGCCTCGTCCCGGGGCAGCACCCGCACGTCGATGCGCCGGTCCGCCGTCAGCTCGGTGTTGCACGCCGCCTCGACCGAGTCCCGGAACCCAGCCGGGACCTCGGGCAGGTTGAAGTCCATCCGGGCCGTCAGCGGCTCCATGTTCCCGCCGGTCACCAGCGCGCCGAAGTCGCGGAACACCACGCCGCACAGCACATGCAGGCCGGAATGGGTACGCATCAGCGCGGTCCGGCGGTCGTCCTCCAGCGCCCCGCGCACCGCGGTACCCACGGCCGGCAGCGGGTCACCCTCGGCCGGGATCAGGTAGAGGTCGTCGCCCTTGCGGGCGTCGATGATCCTGGTCTGCACGCCACCCCACAGCAGGACGCCGTGGTCCGGCGGCTGGCCGCCCCCGCCCGGGTAGAAGGCCGACCGGTCCAGCACGATCCCCTCGGGGGTCGCGGCGAGCACCTGGGCGTCCCATTCCCGCAGAGTCTGGTCGTCCAGTTCGAGCCGGTGCGTGCGCCATTGCGTGTCGTCCATGCCGGAAGCCTACCGACGCGCTACGCGGGCCTCTCGCCGTCCGCCGCAGCCCGCGCACCGTCCGCCCCAGCCCGCGAACCATCCGCCTCAGCCGGCGCCCCGTCCGCCCCAGCCCGCTGACTATCCGTCCCAGCCGGCGCCCCGTCCGCCACCTGCTCGGCCGGCTCCTGCGCCGTCGACGCCGCCGTAGGGGCACCTTCCAAAGCGGGACCCGCAGCAGCAGTGGTCGTCACCTGCCGCCGCCCGAACGTCAGCCCGAACGCCAGGCAGGCGAACGGCACCGCCGACAGCGCGTACCGGTAGTCAAGCTCGTGCGCGGCGATCGGGACGACCAGGTTGACCACCGCCACACCCCACGCCAGGCCGGCTGCTGGGCCCACGCCGCCGCGCCAGCGCCGGATCAGCAGCACCAGCCCGCCCACCAGGATGAAGCAGAACACCCAGCCGGGGAACCACACCGGCGACTGGTACAGGAACATGAAGTACGCCCACGGCTGGACCACGTGCGTGTTCGACGTGGTGTGCGCGTATTTGCTCTCCCAGTACTTCTGGTACCCCGCCAGCGTGCTCACGTGCGGGGCCACGGTGAAGTGGTCGGACAGGTAGTCGGTCGGCCGGTCGGTGGTGAAGAAGGTCAGCAGTACGCCCTCGGCGACGGTCTTCAGGTACGCGCCCGGCTGCGCCAGGATGGCCCGCTCGGCGAACTGCATGGCCAGCTTGTTGTTGTAGGCGTTGATCCCCGGGTGCGCGTCGACGTCGTACCAGGCCTTGTGGGCCCACAGGTAGTCGGCGGGGGTCCGCTCGTTCATCAGCGCGTCGATGGACCAGGCCGGGGCGGGCCCGGTCGGGTGGCCCGGCTGGTTCTCCGGGCACAGTGGCACGAGGTCAGCGGGCGGCTTGATGACCGAACAGTTGGCGAACGACATGGTTCGCGACCACAGGAACATCCCGCTGCTGTTGGTGATGTTGAGCTGGCCGTACTCGGAGTAGAAGACCAGCGCGTACCCGGCCACCGGCACCGCGAACGCCGCCAGGCAGGCAATGAACACCTTCCAGCCGACGCGCTGGAGCAGCAGGAAGATCAGGATGATGACGAACACCGGGGCGCCGTTACCGCGGATGACCGAAGCCCAGGCGACCAGCAGCCCGACGATCACGGCCTGCCAGATCCGCGGCCGGGGCCGGACCAGCAGGATGGCCACGGCGATCATCAGCACGAACGTGAACAGGGTGTCGGGCAGGATCGAGGATTCCAGCCAGATCTGCCGAGAGTCGAACAAAGTCGGCACGGTCGCCAGCGTGGCTCCCCAGGCTGGCAGCCCCCGGTACCGGAGTACCGCGTAGACGATCACGGCCAGCGCGATCCCCATCAGGTGCTGCAGCGTGGTCACCAGCAGCAGGCTGTGCAGCGGCCGCAGGATCCGCAGCACAATCGGGTAGCCGGCCGGCCGCAGCTGGGCCAGCGGCCGGAAGTGGACGCCCTCCTTCATGTAGGAGAACGAGTCCTGGATCAGCAGCGCGGGCTTGAACCCCAGCGCGGCGACGATCCGGGGCAGCGCGGACAACAGCACCGCCACGGTAAACAGCCGGTGGTTCCGCCACAGTGCGGCCGGCGTCACGGCGGCCGCGGCGCTCCGGGTCCGGGCCTTCAGCGCGGCCGGGTCCCAGGCGATCTCCGGCGGCCACAGCCGCCAGCTACGCTGGCG
>JBAPYC010001343.1:0-1998 GCA_049284535.1 Streptosporangiaceae bacterium | reverse complement strand
GGGCAAGCGGGCCCGGCGCGGGCCGTCGCGGACGGCAGCGCTCAACGCCGCGCTCCGTTCGGCCATCGAGTCGTACATCACCTCGGTCGCGGACCGGTCCGCCGAGACGGTGGAGGGCAGCTGGCGGGCAGACACGGCCGGCGCCAAGCTGCTCGACGACGCCGCCGCCGAACGGGCCCGGGACGTCCGCGCCAAGCAGGTCTTCGAGTCGGTCTTCGGGCCGGCCGGGCAGAGCGGTCAGGCCGACCCGGCCGATGTGGATATCAAGACCGCCGACATGATCAACGCCGAAGACGTCACCAGGTCCTCGGCCTTCAGCCGGTCTTCGCCCGACCTGGCCCTGCGCGCCACGCGGGCGGTCGGAGCCTGGCAGGACCATCTGGCCCGGCTGGTGGAGGCGGGGGACCTGCGGCCCGCGGCCCGCCGGGTCGCCTTCGACGACGAGGCGCTCAGCCTGGTGGTGCTGGTGGCGATGCTCGGCGAGACCGGATCCGGGGACAGCAGCGTCTACACCGAGCCGCGGAAGATGCTGGACTCCGTGTTCGGCGGGGTGATGCTGACCGAGCTGCTGGCCAAGGCGCGCGCCGACCTGTACGACCGGGTCCGGCTGCTGCTTGACGAGGAACTGGTCAGGTTTGTTGAGGTGATCGACGCGGCCGGACAGTGCGACGACGTCGCGGCCATCCGGCTGTACCAGGCGGAATTCTCGCTCGAGGCGGTTAGGTGACTGCGAACACGCTCGGGGTGAGCGGGCTGGCCTACACGCGGCTGCCGGCCCGGCTCGCCTCCCTTCACGAGCTGACCCGGATCGGGTCCGGGCGGGCCGGGCCCGACGGGTTCACGCCCGGTCTTCTCGCCGAGGCGGAGACGCTGCTGCGGCGGTCGGGCGAGCGGATGCGGATGTCCGCCTCGCACACCGTGGTGGCTCTGGCCGGGGGTACGGGCAGCGGCAAGTCCTCGCTGTTCAACGCGCTAGCCGGGGCGGCGTTCTCGCCTCCGGGCGTGACCCGGCCGACCACCAAGCACTCGCACGCCTGCGTGTGGGGGATGGAGGGCGCGGCCCCGCTGCTCGACTGGCTGGGCGTTCAGCGCAGGCACCGGTACGCCCGGGCCAGTGCGCTGGACGAGGGCGAGGCGTCACTGACCGGGCTGCTCCTGCTGGACCTGCCCGACCACGACTCCGTGGTCACCGGCTCGGCCGCGCTGGTCGACCGCCTGGTCAAGATGGCGGACATGCTGGTCTGGGTGCTCGACCCGCTGAAGTACGCGGACGCGTCGGTGCACCGGCGCTACCTGGTCCCGCTGGCCGGGCACGCGGCCGTCACCACGGTGGTGCTGAACCAGTGCGACACGCTCAGCCCCGACCAGATCGACGACTGCCGGACGGACCTGCGCCGGCTGCTGGACTCGGAGGGCCTGACCGAGACCAACGTGCTGATGACCTCGGCCACTACCGGGCTCGGCCTCAACGAGCTCCAACGGGTGCTGGCCGATTCGGTCGCCGCCCGGCGGGCGGTCACCGACCGGATCACGGCCGACATCGACGCCCTGCTGGACCGGTTCGCCGTGTACGCCGGGGACTCGGTACCCGGCTGGCTGCCGCCGGCGGCAGAATCGGCGCCAGGATCGGCGCCCTGGGAGCAGGCACCGGAGCGGACGGCGGCGCCGGACGAGCCGGCCGCGGACCAGGTCCCGGCCCGGGCGCCCTGGGAGCGGGCTGACGATGATGAGCCGAACGGGCAGGCAGGAACAGCCGACTGGCAGCCGTGGCAGACGACCGCGGCGCCGACGCTGCCCGCGCCGAGCGCCCGGCCGCCATGGGAAGACGCCACCCCCGACGGTGACGTCGCCGTCCAGCCGAGCGAAAACCCCGCACTCTACGTGCCGCCGGCGGCCGCGGGCGAGCTGACCGCCGCCTTCGCCAAGGCCGCCGGGGTAGCCGCGGTGTCCGAGACGCTGAACGGCGTGCGCGAGCGCAGCGCCGCCCGGTACATCGGC
>JBAPYC010001342.1:0-2186 GCA_049284535.1 Streptosporangiaceae bacterium | reverse complement strand
GGGCTACCTTGCGACCGGCCCCGGCACCGATCCCGTACGTCACGACCTGACCGCCGAGGCGATCCGGCTCACTCGCCTGATCCGTGCCCTCATGCCGGAGGACGGTGAGGTGGCCGGGCTGCTGGCGCTGATGCTCCTCACCGAGGCCCGCCGCACCGCCCGGGTTTCGGCAAGCGGCGAACTGGTCACCCTCGCCGAGCAGGACCGCGGGACCTGGGACGCCGCGCTGATCGCCGAGGGTCACCGGCTGGTGCGCGAGCGCCTAGCCGCCGGGGTGGCTCCGGGGCGCTACCAGATCCTCGCCGCGATCGGCGCCGTCCACACCTTTGCCCGCGACATGCGCGACACCGACTGGTCCCAGATCGTCGCCCTCTACGACCAGCTCGTCCGGCTCGATCCCTCGCCGATCGTCGCCCTCAACCGGGCCATCGCGGTCGCCGAGCTTGACGGCCCGGAAGTGGCGCTGGCGGCCGTCGACCGTCTCGAGCACAAGCTGGCCGGCTATCACGCCTACCATGTGACCCGCGCCGACCTGTTGCGCCGGATGGGCTGCAGTCAGGAGTCGCGCGCGGCGTATGACAAAGCCATCGAGCTGGCGGGCAACACCGCCGAGACCGCCTACCTGACACGCCGCCGCGACCAGCTGGGGTAGCGCCCGTAGAAACCCCGTGCAAAGCGGCGTCTGACCCCGATGGCGGAGGATAAGAGATTCGAACTCTTGAGGGGTTGCCCCCAACACGCTTTCCAAGCGTGCGCCCTAGGCCACTAGGCGAATCCTCCGCCCGGTAGCTTACCCGAATCCCCGGCTGGCGGGGTTGCGCTCCATCTGGTCGCCGGGCTGGCTACACTGGCCGATGACCCCCCGCGCGGCGTTTATCCCGCCAACCCCCCCAGGGCCGGAAGGCAGCAAGGGTACGCGGGCTCTGACGGGTGTGCGGGGGGTCCCCTATTCACCGGTGAGGATGAGCTGATGGCAGCAGCCGCGTCGGAGGGCGAGGGCGCGAACCCGGCCGGAACGGCCCAATCCGGGCTTGCGCTTTACCGTAAGTACCGTCCGGCGACATTCGCGGAAGTCCGGGGGCAGGAGCACGTCACCGGGCCGCTCATCCAGGCGCTGCGCACCGGGCGGATCAACCACGCATACCTGTTCAGCGGCCCGCGCGGCTGCGGCAAGACGTCCAGCGCCCGGATCCTGGCCCGCTCGCTCAACTGCGTCAACGGCCCCACTCCCGAACCCTGCGGCGTCTGCGACTCCTGTGTTGCCCTGGCGCCCTCCGGGCCGGGCAGCATCGACGTGATCGAGATCGACGCGGCCTCTCACGGCGGCGTGGACGACGCCCGCGACCTGCGGGAGCGGGCCTTCTACACCCCGGTGTCCGGCCGCTTCAAGATCTACATCATCGACGAGGCGCACATGGTCACTCAGCAGGGCTTCAACGCGCTGCTGAAGCTGGTCGAGGAGCCGCCGCCGCACCTGAAATTCATCTTCGCCACCACCGAGCCGGAGAAGGTGCTGCCGACTATCCGGTCGCGCACGCACCACTACCCGTTCCGCCTGGTGCCGCCGTCGGTGCTGCGCGAGCTGATGCAGGACATCCTCCGTAAGGAAGGTGTGGCGGTGCAGGACTCGGTCCTGCCGCTGGTGGTCCGGGCGGGGGCCGGGTCGGCCCGCGACTCGCTGTCCGTGCTGGACCAGCTGCTGGCCGGGAGCGACGAGTCGGGGCTCAGCTACGAGCGGGCGGTGGCGCTGCTCGGCTACACCGACGCCAGCCTGCTGGACGAGATCGCCGACGCATTCGCGGCCGCCGACGGCGCGGCGGTGTTCCGCGTGATCAACCGGGTCATCGAGGGCGGCCACGAACCACGCCGGTTCGCCGCCGACATGCTGGACCGGTTCCGCGACCTGATCGTGCTGGCCGCGGTGCCCGAGGCGGCCGAGATCGGCCTGCTCGACCTGGCGCCGGACCGGGCCGAGCTGATGGCCGCCCAGGCGGGCCGGTTCGGCCAGGCCGGGCTGACCCGCGCGGCCGAGATCATCAGCACGGGCCTGGACCAGATGCGCGGCGCCACCTCGCCTCGGCTGCTGCTCGAGCTGACCTGCGCGCAGGTGCTGCTCCCGGCTGCGGCCACCGACGAGAAGTCGCTGCTGGCCCGGCTGGAGCGGCTGGAGCAGGGCACTGCGGTGC
>JBAPYC010001341.1:0-4200 GCA_049284535.1 Streptosporangiaceae bacterium | reverse complement strand
CACTGGAAGGTGGCTCAGGGGGACGTCGCCAGCCCGGCAGTCTGGTCCCCCGCCGACTACGCCGGTATCGACCTGCTGGCCGGCGGGGTGCCGTGCCCGCCGTTCACCGTGGCCGGACGGCAGCTGGGCGCCACCGACGAGCGCGACCTGTTCGCCTGGGCGGTGGAGCTGTGCGCCATCATCCGGCCGCGGGCGCTGCTCCTGGAGAACGTGCGGGGACTGAGCACCAGCCGGTTCGGCGCCTACCGGCAGCACGTCGTGGACCGGCTGACCGAGCTCGGTTATGTCCCGGGCTGGCGGCTGCTGCACTCGTCCGATTTCGGCGTGCCGCAGCTGCGGCCGCGGACCGTGCTTGTCGCCCTGCGGGCGGAGGACGCCCCGTGGTTCAGCTGGCCGTTCCCGTCGGCCGGGCGGCCGGCCACTGTCGGCGAGACGGTGGGTGACCAGATGGCCGTGCGGGGCTGGCCGGGCGCGGCTGCCTGGGCCCGGCGGGCGGACCGGATCGCGCCGACGATTGTTGGCGGCTCCAAGAAGCACGGTGGCGCCGACCTGGGCCCGACCCGGGCCAAGCGCGCCTGGGCTGAGCTCGGCGTGGACGGCATCGGCGTCGCCGACCAGGCTCCAGGGCCGGACGCCCCGCTCGCGCTGCGGCCGCGGCTGACCTGTGAGATGGTGACGCGCCTGCAGGGCTGGCAGGACGAGTGGGGCTGGCGGTTCAGCGGCCTCAAGACGGCGCGCTACCGGCAGATCGGCAACGCGTTCCCGCCGCCGGTGGCCGAGGCGGTCGGGACCGCGATCCGGCGCGCGCTCGAGCACGACGGCGTGCCCGCGGCAACCGGGGGAACCGATGGCGCCGAAGCGCAGGCCCGGCTGCACGATCCGGTGTTCCGGGTACTGCGGTCGCGGGCGGACTTCCTGACCGCGCGGCAGATCGCCGCCCTGGCCGAGCGTGACGGCGTGACCGGGCTGAGCCTGGCCGCGGTGCACGGCCGGCTGCGGCACCTGGGGCAGGACTTCGAGCTCGAGATCGCCGACCCCGGCTCCGGCTCCGGCTCCGGCTCCGGCTCCGGCGACGGGCCGGCTTACCGGCTCGGCGGCTTCAAGGCGTTCCTCGGTCAGCGCGAGCACAACCGGCACCAGCGGTTCGCGGCCAGCCGGGCCACGATCAGCTGACCCACCCAGCCGCTCCCCCGGCGCCGGGACGGCCGCCCTGAGCGGCTCCGCTGAAGCCGGGCAGTGCCGCACCGCCTGGACCGTACCGAAGGCCCGGTTCCTCACCTGCTGATGTGGTGAAACCGGGCCTTTATGGTGCGTGTTGCCAATTGGTAGCGAGCTGGGTGCAGCCGGACGTTGCCTATGTCCGTTTTATTCGTTCATAGGTACCTTCAGGCGTTATGACGGAGAAGCTAACGCCGACGATTTTTTTGTGGCTTTATCGCTTGCTGCTCAGCCTCAGCGTGACCGGGGCCCTCGTCGGGTCTGCCGCGATGGCGGGCGCGAGCACCGTACCGTCTCACCAGGGAATACTGCCGCCCGAAGAGCCGTCGCAGAGCCTGTTGCCTACTAACTCCTTCCTGTCGTCCTGCCATCAGGGCGATGCCGGAAACGTCTGCGATAGCCTGGCGCTGCAGGCGATCGGCAATGCCCGCCAGACGCTGGAGAAGATGGGCGGCATGGCCTTCTCGATGACGGCCTACGGAAAGCTCACGCCCGATGAGCAGCTGTTCGTCACGGCCGATCTCGAACGGACCCAGCGGGGGCTGGCGCCCGCGGTGGTGCTGACCAGATCCCTGGACAAGATCGCGCAGGCCGGCGCGCAGACCGGCCGGGATCCGGCGGTGGGCGCGGTGCCGCGTGTCCTGCCGGGCGGCGGCAGGACCGCCTACACCGGCGCCAACTGGTCGGGAGGATGGATCAATCCGCTCGGATCCGATTACGGGTGGATGTACGACGATGGGCCTGGTGGCACCAACCTGGACTGCAGTGCGGCCAGGACGGCGCAGTGCTGGGGCCACCGGAACATCATCCTCGACGCGTTCGGCGGCCACTCGGTCTGCGGCGGCAGCGGGAGCGAGCTGGCGATGGGCGCAGGTCATGCGACCGGGATGGCCAGCTACGGTGAGAGCGACACCGAGCTGCTCGCCGGAGTCTGCGGGCCGGCCCCGACCGACACAGTATTTAGCTGGACCCGGGCCAAGCAGCTGCTAGGCATCCACGACTAGTGGTGCGAAAGAGGTCGCTCAGGGCGCGCCTAGCGCTTACTCCACGTAGTTGTCCACATGCTGTGGATCGTGACTGGATAACCACAGGACGAGCACGACGTAACGGCACAGGCGGTGCATCACCGTAACCTCATTAGCCTCGCTATTGACCCAGTTCATCCGCAGGTCGGTGATTAGCTACCCTTACGCCGCAGACGCTGCGATAATGCCTGGATGACAGGGCTGACACTCGCCCTGGCCAACCTGAAGCCGGGTACGGGCAAGACCACATCAGCGGTCTGGCTAGCACACGTTTTCGCACAGGCCGGGAATAGCGTTCTTCTGGTGGACGCCGACCCGTCAGGTAGCGCGCTGGAGTGGTCCGACCTGGCCGCCATGGACCCGCACCTGGCCTCACCGGAGGCGGCGTTCCCGTTCCGGATCATCGCCCTGCCGTCCCGCGAACTGCACCGTCGCGTGCCCGAGATCGCCCAGTCCGACGACGTGGTCATCATCGACACGCCGCAACTGGAGGACCACGCGAGCATCGCGCGTTCGGCGCTGCGGTGCGCGGACGAAGTCCTGATCCCGTGTGCGCCCAGCCCGATCGAGATCAACCGCACCTCCCCGGTGCGGGACGAGATTGCCGAGGTGAGCGCGTTCCGGAATGTCCCGGCCCGGTCGGCGGTGCTGCTCAACCGGTGCATCGCCCGCGCGCATTCGACCACCGACGCGCGGGAGGCGCTGGAGAACCTCGGCTACGACGTGCTGGCCACGGTTGTGCCCCGGCGCGAGGTGTACGCGCAGAGCTTCGGCCTGCCGATCAAGCAGACCGGATGCGATGTGTGGCGGCAGGTAGCTCGCGACATCGTCGCTCGCTGTACTCCCCTATGCTCGGTTCGGTCATGACGAGCCAGCGAGAGCAGCGTAAGGCGCAGATGGCCGCGGCCGCGGCCCGGCGCGCCGAACCAGACGCGCGTCCTGCGGGGCGCACCGCGATCCGGTCCAAGCCGGTCCGGATCACCCTGGACCTGAGCCCGGAACTGTACCGGCAGCTGAACGCGTGGGCCGATTCGGCCGCGGTCACCCTCGGCGTGCCACGGGTGCCGCTGGCCGAGGCGGTCCGGGCCATGATCCGGGTGGCGGCCGACGACCCCGAGCAGGTCCTCGAGCGGCTGCGCCGCGACCGGAGCCAGTAAGCGCGCAGTTCGCGGGCGGAGCCGGATAGGGGCCCAGTGGGAGCCGGATAGGGGCCCAGTGGATAGGGCGGAGCGGGATAGGGCGGAGCGGGATAGGGCGGCGCGGCAGGAAAGCCGCCATCAGCCGCCACTGCCGCCGGGACGGCCGCCCGCCACGGGTTTGGGACGGAACGATCTACCAGAAACCGGATTACCCACCAGATGCCCGGGTAGCGGACCGCGCCACACTCCCCCGACAAAGGCAGGAAGCCGCTTATGAGCGACAGCGCTGGCTCCTATCCACCGCAGTACCCAGATCCCCAGTACCCAGATCCCCAGTACGCAGATCCGCAGTACGCAGCTCCCCAGCCGCAGTCCACGACTGACGTGGCCCGCGAGCAGGCCGCGAACGTCGGCCAGTCCGTTTCCGACGCGGGCAGCCACGTGACCCAGACCGCTACCGACCAGGCCAGGCAGGTTGCCGCCGAGACTGCCCGCCAGGCCAGGGACCTGATGGGCGAGGCGACCGGGCAGGTGCGCGATCAGGCCTCCGCCCAGCAGCAGCGGGCCGCGTCCCAGCTGCACTCGGTGGCCGACGAGCTCCACGAGATGGTGGCCAAGGGCGGTCAGTCCGGCCTGGCCACCGAGGTGGCTCAGCAGGCCGCGGAGCGTCTCGGTGGCGCTGCCTCCTGGCTGGAGCGCCGCGAGCCAGCCGACCTGCTGGCAAGCGTCCGGGACTTCGCCCGGCGGCGCCCCGGAACGTTCCTGGCCGGAGCGGCGATCGCCGGCCTGGCTGCCGGGCGCCTGACCCGGGGCATGAC